>NZ_JALMFW010000003.1:0-301 GCF_050447445.1 Campylobacter concisus | reverse complement strand
CGCTTTTTAAAGAATATCGAAGCTGTTTTGAGGTACTAAATTTACTAATTGCCGTTCGAGAAAGTGGTAGAAAAGTTGTGAGTTCAAGCGGCAGTTTACTTGAGTTAAAGAGTTATTTTGATGAGCCAGAGAAAATTTACAGCTTTCTTTTAGAGACTGGACTTGATGAAATTTTCAAGGATAGAAAAATTAAAAATTTATGTGATTATGTGTTTGGCGTAGAGGTTGGACTTGACACAAACGCCAGAAAAAACCGCAGTGGAAAAAATTTTGCGAATTTAATCTCAGAAAGGTTTCGCTC
>NZ_JALMFW010000002.1:0-54907 GCF_050447445.1 Campylobacter concisus | reverse complement strand
TTTTCAAATCTTTTGAACCAAGTAAGAAATTTAAAGCATTAAGTTTGATAGCGACCTTCGCAAGGTTCTTAGAACATTTTTCAAAATCACAAAAGTAGCCAAGTGTAGCATTTGTCTCTTTTAAACTTGCCATAAATTTATCAAAAGGAGTTATATTATTCATTTTTTACCTTGATCTTTTGGCTTACTTGTGGACAAGATTTAAATTTCACCTCAGTAAAATCATCAGCTCCAAGCACGATCTCGCTCTTTTCATAAGCCTTTTTGGCGATCTTACATGCCTCATGCTGATCTTTTGCTTTAAACTTTATCTTTTTACTTAAAATTTCAGTTATCTCAACTTCAAATTCTTTCATTAAATTCCCATTTTAATAAATGCTTGCTCACTCTCTCTTTCAAGCTGCCTTGATATATCTTCGTAACTAGCAAATTTTACCTTTTGAGCTATCTGCTCGTAGATGCTAGCCTTCAAAACGCTTTCATACTCTCTTTGCCTCTTTTTGTCTGCGATTATAAACATCCTAGCATTAAAGTCTTGAAGCTCAAAAAATTTGTTTAGTGAATTTTTAAAGTCTGTACTATGTTCAACTTCGTAAAATGAGTTTGGTAAATTTCTTTCGTTAAACCATATTGCATCTATTGTTTTTGCTCTTTTAACGATATCTTCATAACTAAATTTATATATCTCACTCAAGCTCGCAAGCTCGCAAAGTTTCTTATCTGATTTATAAATTTTGTTCTTATCTTGAGCTGGAATGAATGTTTGAAAATGTCTTAAATTTCCTATCTCAACGATAACGCCTTGATAATAAGAATGTGTAAATTTTTCATTTTGCGCACTCTTGCTATCACCTGTTTTGGCTAAATTTTTATCCCTAAACTCACAAAGTCCCCAAAGCCCAGCTATGATCTTATAAAACTCTTTATTAGTCTGTACTATCCGTCTTATACTAGCAAATGGAGTTTTACTACCCCAAGTGCTAACATCAGTTTTATGATAAAGATCAAAAAGCGTTGCCATGCCACCAAGGCTAGCTAACGCTTCTACTACACGCTCTTTTTGGTTCATTTCTCGCTTAGATACTCTTGCAAGCTTTTTACCTCAAGTGCTTTGCCGGTTTGTACTGAGCTTAGCGACTTAGCAGCAGCAAGTGCTGCGCGGATCGTTGTAAAGTAAGGAATTTTAAATCTAAGCACGTTTTGGCGGATCTTTTTTCCATCATCCACACTTGATTTTGTATCGCTTGTATTTATAACAAGTGCGATATCGCCGTTTTTAAGCCTATCTTCGATATTTGGTCTGCCCTCACTTATCTTATAGACAAACTCAGCATCCACGCCAGCTTCGCTTAAAATTTTATGCGTGCCGCCAGTTGCGATGACACTAAAGCCAAGTGCTATTAGCTCTCTTGCAAGGTCTGGTGCATAAGATTTGTCGCCATCAGTCAGCGTTAAAAAGACCCTGCCTTTACTTGGCAAAGTGTTGCTCGCAGCGATTTGACTCTTTGCAAATGAGCTTGCAAAATCGTGGCTTATGCCCATTACCTCGCCCGTACTCTTCATCTCAGGACCAAGGATGAGATCGGCGCCACTTAGCTTATTAAATGGCAATACACACTCTTTTACACAAATATGCGAACTTACACGAGGTTTTAGGATGTCGCCGTCCTCATAAACAACCCTGTAATCATCATAAAATTTAAGCGCTTCACGTAAATTTCCCTGCCACATAACTCTTGTTGCTACTTTTGCCATAGGCACGCCAGTAGCTTTGCTCACAAATGGCACAGTCCTGCTCGCGCGAGGATTTACCTCGATCATATAAAGCTCATTTTCATAGATAGCAAACTGGATATTCATAAGGCCGACAACGCCTAAATTTAGCGCAATATCTCTAGTTTGCTTCTCCACTTTTTTTATCATTTCTGCGCTTAAGCTCATCGGTGGCAATATGCAAGCTGAGTCGCCAGAGTGAATTCCAGCCTCCTCGATGTGCTCCATTATCGCGCCGATATAGACCTCTTTGCCGTCACATATCGCGTCTACATCAAGCTCTTTTGCGTCTTGTAAAAATTTATCAAGTAACACTGGCGAGTGGTTGCTAACCTTTACCGCCTCATTCATATACTCTTTTAGTTCGCTCTCGTTATGTACCCTTCTCATTGCCCTGCCGCCTAGAACGTAGCTTGGGCGAACGAGTACTGGATAGCCGATAGTCGCGGCTTTTTGCAAGGCTTCTTCTAAGCTAGTGGCGGTGTCATTTTTAGGCTGAAGGACGCCGATTTTATTTATAAATTCGCTAAATTTCTTTCTATCTTCGGCCACGTCGATCACTCTTGCAGTTGTTCCGATGATCTTTGCACCGATTACACTTAGGCGCTTTGCAAATTTAAGCGGAGTTTGGCCGCCAAAATGCACGATCACGCCGTCTGGCTTTTCACGCTCGATGACTGATCTAACGTGCTCAAAATCGATCGGCTCAAAGTATAAAATATCGCTCGTGTCGTAGTCGGTTGAGACGGTTTCCGGGTTGCAGTTGTACATTATTGTTTTTACGCCAAGGTCTCTTAAGGCGTAGCTTGCATGTACGCAGCAGTAGTCAAACTCTATGCCTTGTCCGATCCTGTTTGGACCGCCGCCTATTATCATCACTTTTTTGTCTGTTTTTGCTAGCTCTTTTTTAGGAAATTTAGTGATATTTGTAGATGAGTAGAGATATGGCGTTAGTGCCTTAAATTCGCCCGCACAAGTATCAACCTCGTTGTATTCAAGCTCAACACCAAGCTTTTGCCTAGCGAAATAGATATCATTTTGACTAAGCTCAAGATCGTCTTTTTCGTTTATAAGCACAGCTATCATCTTGTCTGAAAAGCCCATGCTTTTGGCCTCTCGTAGCAGCTCCTCGTTGTTTAAGATATCCATGTCGATCTTATCTTCAAATTTAACTATCTCATAAATTTGCTCCAAAAACCAAGGATCGATCTTGCTAAACTCATGCACCTCAGCCACGCTAAATCCATCTCTAAATGCCTGTGCAATATATAAAATTCTCTGCTCGTTTGCATTTCTGATGCCATAAACCAAGGCATTTTTTTCTAAATTTAAGCTATTAAATCCGCAAAGATCGCGCTCTAGGCTGCAAAGCGCTTTTTGGATACTCTCTTTAAATGTCCTGCCAATGGCCATAACCTCGCCAACTGACTTCATCGCAGTGCCTAGATATGGGTTTGATCCTGGGAATTTCTCAAATGTAAAACGTGGGATCTTTGTCACGATGTAGTCAATCACCGGCTCAAAGCTAGCAGGTGTGCCTGTGATGTCGTTTTTGATCTCATCTAGACTAAAGCCAACTGCTAGTAGAGTCGCGACCTTTGCGATAGGATAGCCAGTAGCCTTACTTGCAAGGGCTGAGCTTCGGCTAACGCGTGGGTTCATCTCGATAACGATCATGCGACCACTTTTTGGATCTATGGCAAACTGCACGTTACTACCACCAGTATCAACACCAATCTCACGAAGTATGGCAAAGCTAGCGTCACGCATAGCCTGATACTCCTTATCTGTGAGTGTGAGTGCTGGTGCAACCGTAATGCTATCGCCTGTATGAACGCCCATTGGGTCAAAATTTTCGATCGAGCAGACGATGATGCAGTTATCGTTTCTATCTCTAATGACCTCCATCTCGTACTCTTTCCAGCCAAGCAAACTCTCTTCTATCAAAATTTCATGTATCGGGCTTGCGTCAAGGCCGGTGTTGGCTAGCTCTTTAAACTCGTCCATATTATAAGCCACGCCGCTTCCTGCGCCGCCAAGTGTGTAGCTAGCTCTTATGATGAGCGGGAAGCCTATCTCATTTGCTGCATTGAGGGCGTCATCCATATTGTAAGCATATCTACTCTCAGGCAGGTCCATGCCGATCTTTTGCATAGTTGCTTTAAAAATTTGTCTATCTTCGCCCTTTTTTATCGCTTCTGGGTTTGCACCAAGAAATTTCACATCCTTTAAAAGACCACTCTCAAAGACCTCCATAGCGGCATTTAACGCTACTTGACCTCCCATCGTTGGCAAGATAGCATCAATATTTTCTTTTTCGATGATCTTTAAAATGCTATCTTTTGTGATCGGCTCAACATACGTTGCATCGGCAAAATTTGGGTCAGTCATGATGGTGGCTGGGTTTGAGTTGATAAGCACTACGCGGTATCCAAGCTCTTTTAGCGTCTTGGCTGCTTGCGTGCCTGAGTAGTCAAATTCGCAGGCTTGACCGATGACGATAGGGCCTGAGCCGATTAGCAAAATGGTATTTATATCTGTTCTTTTTGGCATCATTTTTCCTTTGTTACAACGTATAGATAGTTTGGTATGTTTAGCTTCGCATAGGGCTCAACTATCACGCTTTGATAGGAGCTCTCTTTTAAAATTTTACTCACGCGCCCTACTGGCACCCCACTAAAAAATATCCCATCAAGCCCGCTCGTAAAGACCTCGTCGCCCTCTTTTGGGCTGAGCCATTGTGGGATAAATTTCACCATTATTTGGCCTTGATTTCCATGGGCAACGCCTGGAATTTTGTCATTTCCTATGTAAACCGCAAATATACTTTTTGGGTCATTTTGTAAGTAAGCTAATGGCTTGCCGTCTTTTGCTATGACTATGCCAGCGCTATTTCCTTGATAGATGAGCCCGTAAATTTTATTTGGGTTATATCCTTCAAACTCGCTTATCCAAATTTTATTGTAATCCCCAATATGTACGTAGCTAAGCCCTTTTACTAGCTTTACAGCTGGGGCGTAGGCAGTCGAGTTTTTATCTTTTAAAATTTGATTTAGCTCGTTCGCAAAAGTAGAAAGAAGCGTGGCTGAGCGCTCTAGCTCTTCATTTTGCGCTCTTAGCTTTTCTATCTCGCTAGCCTGCCTAAAATATTCGTTTATATAGTCTTTCACGCTTTTAGCAAAATTGTCGTATGAATTTGTAGCATAGTTACTAAACCCAATAGAAAGATTACTTAAAATTTCTCCCTTAAAAACTGAGGCCGTAGCAAGCAATGCTATAAAAACAAAAAGAACAATCTTACTCTTCATTTGTCAGCTGTTGTAAAAGCCCAATCTCTTCAAGTGCCTTGCCAGTTCCTCTAGCAACCGCAAGGAGTGGCTCATCTGCTACAAAAACTGGAAGTTTAACGATATCAGATAAAAATTTATCAAGCCCCCTAATAAGAGCACCGCCGCCAGTTAGTACGATACCAGTCTCCACGATATCACCAGCAAGATCAGGCGGCATCATCTCAAGCACAGTTTTAAGCGCATCTGCGATCTCTTTTAGTGGTTCCCTCATCGCCTCTCTTACATCTTCGCTTGTTAGCTCGACTCTACTTAAAAGACCACTTACCTGGTCACGACCTTTTACCACCACGCTTAGCTCTTTTTCAAGCTGCACGGCAGAACCTACGGCAATCTTTATCTCCTCGCCAGTTCGCTCGCCTATTAGTAGGTTATATTTCTCTTTTATATAATTAACAATGCTAATATCAATCTTATCGCCAGCTGTGCGGATTGATTTTGAGATGACTAGACCACCAAGCGAGACAACACCTATCTCAGTCGTACCGCCACCGATATCAACTACTAGATTGCCTTGTGGCTCACGAACTGGTAAATTTGCGCCAATCGCTGCTGCCATAGGCTCTTCGATCAAAAATACCTCTCTTGCTCCAGCACTTAAGGCACTCTCTCTAACGGCCTTTCTTTCGACCTGAGTAAGTCCATAAGGAACTGAGATGATGATCCTTGGGCGTAAAAAGCTTTTTCTTTTATGAGTCTTTTCTATAAAATAGCGTATCATGCGCTCAGTCATATCAAAATCCGCAATTACGCCATCTCTCATCGGCCTTATCGCCTCGATATCGCCTGGAGTTTTTCCTACCATCTCTTTTGCAGCATGTCCGACCGCTAAAATTTTTTGTTTGCCATATTTCTCACGCCTTACTGCAACAACAGAAGGCTCGTTTATTATTATGCCTTTATCCTTTACCAAAACAAGTGTATTTGCTGTACCTAGATCTATACCCATATCACTTGAGAAAAAACCTATAACCTGATCTAAAAACATCTATTTCCTTTACGCTATTTTCTTATCGTGCTTTATTAAAATTGGCTTTGCCTTATCTTTTACAGTCTCTTTTGAGATAACAATATCATATTCTTTTAGCTCTGGCAGCTCATACATTATGTCTGTCATGAGCTCTTCCATTATACTTCTAAGCCCTCTGGCTCCAGTCTTTCTCTCAATAGCCAGACTTGCTATCTCTTCAAGTGCTTCATCATCAAATTTAAGTGTAGCACCGTCAATCGCACAAAGCTTTTGGTATTGTTTTAATATCGCATTTTTTGGCTCAGTTAAAATTTTTACCATATCTTCTTTTGTTATTTCATTTAAAGTGGCTACTACGTGAAGTCTGCCAATAAGCTCTGGAATGAGGCCATACCTCACAAGATCGTCTGGCTCAAGTAGGCTTAGTAAATTTTCTTTTTCATTTTTACCACGTTTTTCTTGGTTAAATCCAAGTACGTTTTTACCAATCCTTCTCTCGATAATATCAAGAAGTCCGTCAAATGCACCGCCACAAACAAATAAAATATTTGTCGTATCTATCTGGATGAAGTCTTGGTTTGGATGTTTTCTGCCACCTTTTGGCGGGATATTTACAACACTTCCTTCAATGATCTTTAAAAGCGCTTGCTGCACGCCTTCGCCTGAAACGTCTCTTGTGATACTTCTATTTTCACTCATTCTAGCGATCTTATCGATCTCATCTACAAAAACAATGCCCTGCTCCGCCTTTTTCACATCGCCATTTGCAGCTTGTAAAAGCCTTGTTAGGATATTTTCAACATCCTCACCTACATATCCGGCTTCAGTTAAACTCGTAGCATCACAAATCGCAATAGGCACATCAAGAAATCTCGCCAAAGTCTGAGCCATCAATGTCTTGCCACTTCCTGTTGGTCCAACAAGTAAGATGTTTGATTTTGAAATTTCAGTGTCGTCTTTGATATCACTTTGTTTAAAAATTCTTTTATAATGGTTATAAACACCAACACTAAACACTTTTTTGGCCCTATCTTGACCAACCACGTAGTTGTCAAGTACTGATTTTAGCTCCTTTGGTGTAAGTTTTTGATACTCTATTACTTCTTCGTTTCTGCTCTCTTCTACGCTAGTATCTCCGTGTATCATATCGTATGCCGCAGCGATGCAGTACTCACATATATAGGCATTTCCTTCTATATCTGCTAGTAGCCTTCTCTCGGCAGACTCAGCCTCTCCACAAAAATTACACTTTCTAGCCATTAATCTCTTCCTTTTGCAAGCGGAATTCCTCTTGTTGTTTCTAATATAAATTTACACATTTTCTTCACGTTTTCGTCGCTAGTTTTTGAGATCAGCTCGTTTGCTTGATCTTTTAAGCTGATACCTTGATTAAATAAAAATTTATAAGCACGAACCAGCTCTTCAACCTGCTCTTTGTCAAATCTGCGTCTAATGCCAACTAAATTTAGGCTTCTTATATAAGCTCTGTTGCCCTCAGCTAGGCAAAATGGCACTACGTCTTGGCTTAGTGCACTTGCACCTGCGACCATGCAGCTCTCGCCAACTCTAACAAACTGATGAATTGGTGTAAGGCCACCTACAACAGCATAGTCGCCAAGCTCGACGTGACCTGCTAGAGTTGCGTTATTTGCTAAAATGACGTTGTTGCCTATTATGCAGTCGTGTGCAATATGAGAATATGCCATGATAAAGGCATTATCTCCGATCCTTGTTATGCCATCGCCCTTGTGCGTGCCTGAGTTTATCGTGCAAAACTCACGTATAGTTGCGTGCTCTCCGATAATAACGCCGGTATCAATCTCATCTTTATAGCTGATATCTTGCGGGATATCGCCCACGATCGCGTAGCTAAATACACGAGAGTTATCGCCGATCTTAGTCTTGCCAAGCACCCTTGCGCCTTGCTTTATCGTGACGTTATTGCCAAGGACTGCATCTTTACTTACAAATGCATAAGCCTCGATATTTGCGTCATCTCCAATGATCGCTCCATCTTCTATAACGGCTGTTTGGTGGATATTCTTCATTGTCTCTCTTTTTCTTAAAGCCTATTTATCGACTATCATCGCTTTTAGCTCAGCCTCAGCGCAAAGTGCGTCATCTACATATGCCTTGCCTTCAAGCACCCAGATATTTCCCTTGTGTTTTAATACATTTAGTCTATACTCTAGTCTATCTCCAGGGCGGACTGGATGGCGAAATTTTGCTCCGTCTATGCTCATAAAATAGACCACTTTATTCTCGATACCAGCTTGATGCTCATCACTCATGCTTTTAAAAGCTAGCACGCCGCCAGCTTGCGCCATGCCCTCAATGATCATTACGCCAGGATAGATCGGGTGACCTGGGAAGTGCCCCTGAAATATCGGTTCGCCAATGGTTACATTTTTGTAAGCGACAATGTTTTTTGCAGGCTCTAGCTCGACAACTCTATCTATAAGTAAAAATGGGAATCTATGTGGAAGAATTTTTTGAATTTCTACGACGTCTATCACGTTTTAGCCTTAGTAATGTAAATTTGTGGCGATTGTAACAAATTTATACTAAGAAAAAAATTATTAGCCTCTTTTAAAAATCTCTAAATTTCGCCTTATGTGGCAAAAATTTAATTCACTGTTTTAAGATAAATTTTATAAACTCACCTTTTAGTCTAAAATCAAAATTTCTTCGCTATCGTTATAAAAAACAACCTTTGCGTAAATTTCGTAGCTACCCTTTTTGACCTCGTCTAGGATGATGATAGGATTTTGTGAAAATTCTCCACTTATATCACGGCGAAATTTCATCTCATCACTAAGCTCAAGCGGTCTTTTGCAAAGCTCATCCATGCTTGCAAAATTACTATTTGTAAATTTATTAAATCGATTTAAGCTCATAAAAACCACGCCCTCTTTTAGCTCATCATCCATCTCACAGTCACTAGCCACATTTAGCTTCAAATTCTCCCTTTTAAAGCCAGAGTAGAGTACAAAGTAGCTCGGTGTCACATGACCTTCAAATTTTACGCAAGCGCGTAAAAGTCTGTAGTTTAAAAATCGCCTTCTAAAAAGGTGAAATTTCTCTCCCTTTGCCTCGCACTCGCGCACCTTTTTATAAAGCTCAAGCCTCACTTCTATGCTACCATAAAGCGCCCTTGCGTGTAGCTCGCTCATTAGCTCACTTTGTGGCAAATTTTGCGAGTCGCGCTGTTTTTTTAGCGCAAAGACGCAGCCACAGTAGTTTTGGTGATAGAGCTTGTCTTTTTTAGCGAGGATAAACTGCTCGCTTGTGCCACCATTTTTTCTATAATCAACTGCAACAGCCTCCAAATTTGAGCCAGCCACCGCCTCATCGAGCGCCTTTTTAAGCTGAGAAAAGTCCTTTTTTGGACTCATTAAAAGTGTCGTCGTGATCTTATTTAGCCCCAGCTCAAGCGCCTTTTTAGCGGAGCCTTTCATACGAAAATTAAAGCAATATTCACACCTTTTGCCCTTTTCTGGCTCATCTTCAAGCCCCTTTGTGCCACCAAGCCACGCCTCATAGTCGTATTCGCCGCATATTAGCTCGATGCCTAGCTTCTCACAGCTTCGCTTCACGTCCTCAAAACGCAGTAAAAATTCGCTATATGGATGTATGTTTGGATCATAAAAATAGCCGACTATTCGTTCATTTGGGAAGTCTTTTCGTAAGCGCCCTAAAAAGTAGTGGCTATCGACCGAGCAGCAGATGTGAACTAGCAAAATTTAACCTTTTTTTTGCTCGCATTATATCAAAGATTATTTTTATAAATTTTTGCAGCATCAAGGTATTTTTTAAGGACATTTTGGCTTGCAAGATCCTCAAATTTACCAAAAGCCACCTGCTTGCCAGCCTCGATTATTAGCACCTTTTGTGCTATCTTCATCGCGCTTAAAATATCGTGCGTGATAAAAATAATGCTGATCTTTTCATCTAAGCTTAAAAGCAAATTTATGATCTTTTGCTTTGTCTCGTTATCAAGCCCGCTTGTTATCTCGTCACAGATTAAGATTTTTGGCTTTGAAAGAAGTGCTAGCAGTATCCCGACCCTTATCGCCTCACCGCCACTTAGTTGAGAGGGGAATTTTTCTAAAATTTCATCTTTTAAATTTAAATTTGCCAAAAGCTCTTTAAGCTCATTTTCACTAAAGCTAAGCTTAAGGTATGATCTCACGTGAGCGATCGCGGTTTTTACTTTTAGCGCTGGATTTAGGGCTTGTTTTTGGTTTTGCAAGATATATCTGATATCTTTTTTAAGCTCATTTTTGTCCGTGATCTCTTTATCGTTTATATAAATTTTGCCCCCACTTTTTGGCTCACTAAATGATATAAGCTTTGCAAGCGTGCTTTTGCCACTGCCACTTTGACCTAAAATGGCTAAATTTTCGCCATCATCAAGCTCGCAACTTATCCCCTCCAAAAGGTGCAAAACTTCAGCTCTAGCGTTAAAATGCTCCTTAAAGCTTAAACTTTTTGATACGTTTTCAAGCCTGATTTTCACGCATTTTCCTTTAAATTTAGCCGCCCATCTCTCATCTGCCAAATTTCATCACTAAGATAGCTTGTTAGCGCCTCATCGTGCGAGATAAAAATGACGCTCATCTTGCCCTTTAAACTCTCCAAGATGCCCGCCACGTGGCTACCGCTAATGCTATCAAGCCCGCTTGTTATCTCGTCGCAGACTAAAATTTTTGGCTTCAGGCAAAGAGCCAGAGCGATCTGCACACGGCTCGCCTCGCCGCCACTTAGCTCGTATGAAAATTTGTGCCAGATGAGATTTGCATTATCTAGCCCAAACTCCCCAAAATAAGCAAACGCAAGCTCTTTATTTGTTTTATTATCGCCGCCAAGATAGGCGTTAAAGTGATCGCCCACGTTTAAGAGCGGATGAAGGCTGGCAACAGAGTTTTGAAAAACAAGCGCAGCGACCTTTCTTCGGTGCTCTTTTAGCTCATTTTGGCTAAGTTTTAAGATGTCTTTTTTGTAAATGCTAAATTTATCCGCTCTCACTCTAAAATCATCATCAAAAAGCCTTATTAAGCTCTTTGCAAAGAGCGATTTGCCGCTGCCACTAGCGCCTGTGATACCTATAAATTTACCCTCACTCATGCTAAAATCAAGCTCACGCAAAAGCTTCTTATCCTTATAAAAAATGTTTAAATTTTTAATCTCTATCATATTTTTATATTGCCATTTTTTGAATTTGACGTGATGATCGAGGTTGCAAGGATGAGCAAAAAGAGCGTCACCCCAGGGAAAAGCACCATCCACCAAGAGCCAAGAAAAAGTGCCTCTTTACTCTCATTTAGCATGATGCCAAGGCTTATTTTGTTTGCGTCACTTCCCACGCCAAAAAAACCAAGCGTGGCCTCCATGACGACCGCGTTTATAGCATTTATGCCAAAGATGCTAATTATTAGATGCTTTAAATTTGGCAAAATTTCAAAGCATATAAGGCTAAATTTGCTAGCTCCATTTATCACGGCTTGCTCGGCGTAGTCGCACTTTTTATTAAGTCTAAAATTTTGCATAAAAACTTTTGCGCCCTGCATAAATGAGCAAATGGCGATGATAAAAGATGTTATAAAGAGATTACCGCTACTAAATGAGCTAAAAAGCATGATAAAAACGATGTTTGGTATGCTTAAAAAGGCATCAAGCCCCTTATCAAAAAGGCTCTCGCAAACTTTACTCTTGCTCGTGCCAAAATATGCGTAGATGAGCAAAAAAAGCGTAGTTAAAAAGCCAGCTAAAAGCAAGATAAGAAGCGAGTTTTTAAGCGCGTAGGCAACTCTTATGAGATTGTCCCTGCCTAGGATGTCAGTGCCAAAGATATGCTCGCTACTTGGAGCTAAATTTACCGCCATAAAGTCAGTGAAATTTGGCTCAAACTTAGAAAAAAATGGCGTTACAAAGGCAAATGTGACAAGAGCTAAAAATACAAAACAAGCTAGGAAAAATATGACTTTTCTCATAAATTTCTCTTATCTGCCAAGATGGCGAAAATTTTAGCCAGTAAATTTGCAAAAACGACAAAAACAGCCGTTAGCAAAATGGTCGCAAGTGCGACTGGATAGTCCTTGGCGATCACCGCATCAAGGCTTAGTTTGCCAATGCCAGGAAATGAAAAAATGCTCTCTATGACGTATGAGCCAGCAAAAACGCCAGCCACAAGAGTGGCGAAATAATAGACTATATCGGTGCTTGCGTGCTTTATGGCAAAGAGATAAATTTTGCCCCGCCCCAAACCTCTAGCGTGAGCCGTCTGGATAAAGTCAGCATTTAGGCTTTGATTTAGCGTGTCTCTTACAAATTTCACGTTTGCGCCAAGGTGTGGCAAGATGATGGCAAGCGTTGGCAAGATGATAAATTTAGCCCCAACACCGCTAGAGCCTAGCTCGTTTGCCCCAGAACTTGGCAGCACGTTTAGATAGACACTAAAGATCGCTATTAGCACAAGAGCGATGTAAAAATGTGGCAATGAAGCTAACAAAAAGGAGCTAAAATTTATAAAAATATCAGCAAATTTATTCTTATAAATGGCACTTAAAAGCCCTAAAAAGAAGGATAAAAGAGCTATCAGAAAAAACGAAGTAAAAAATAAAATAAGCGAGTTTAAAAGCCTCTCTTTAATGAGCAGCGACACGCTTGCCCCACTTACAAAACTAGTGCCAAAGTCGCCCGTGACAAAGTGAGCCAGCCATCTAAAATACTGCACAAAAAAGCCATCTTTTAGCCCCAAATTTTCTAAAATTTGCTCTTTTACAGCCACGCTCACCGCCTCACTTCGCAAAAACATCGCGTCAGTGACATTTCCTGGCAAAAAATATATGAGTAAAAATAGAAAAAATGAGATGAAAAACAGCAACCCAAGGCTTGAGATCGCTGTTTTTAAAATGGCTCTAAACAAAGTTTTTATCCACTATTTTACTTGCCACTCTCTTATGTTCCATAAAAATCCAGCCCCATGGTGGCCCAAAATTTGCGTCTTGATGCCTGAAATTTTGTTATTAAAAACGAGCGGATAGTCAAGATAGGCTATAAAAATGTAAGGTGGGTTTTCATGAAGCGCTTTTAGAAATTCTTTATAGTACTTTTTCCTAAGCTCTGCGTCTTTTGTATATCTTGCGTTTTTTAGGGCAAGATCAACGTTTGCGTCCTTGTAGTGGCTAAAGTTCCAGCCATTTTCATTTACGCTCACATCGGCAAATCCACCAAAAATTCTATATGTGTGAAAGTCCGGATCAAATGGGCTTCCCCAGCCGATCACAAAGCTATCTACCTTGCTTAGATCAAAAGCTGTTTTTGGCTTTGCGTAGGCTTTGGCTTTTACACCAAATTTCTCAAACTCGCTGCTTAAAATTTTGGCTAGATTGACCCTTAAAACGTCGTTATTAAAGGCATAGATGTCAAAGCCAAGCTCCTTGCCGTCCTTTTCAAAAAAGCCAGCCTTGTTTTTCTTAAAGCCACTTTTTTCAAGTAGCTCTTTAGCCTTTTGCGGATCGTAGCTAAATTTAAACTCACCGTCATTTGCAAAGCTTTTTTCTATCGGGTTGTTCGCCACACTTGCATATCCGTGGAATAAATTTTTAACTATCTCATCTTTATTTGCCGCGTAGTTTAGGGCTATCCTTACATTTTTATCTTGAAAAAGAGGATCTTCAAAGTTAAACATCAAAGCTCTGTAATCCGCACTTTTAAATTTAAGTAGGCCAAGTTTTTTATCATCTTTTATAAAATTTACCCCTGTTGGAGAGATGAGTGCGACGTCGATCTCACCGCTTTTTAGCCCAACTAGTCTTAAATTTTCATCGCCGACAATTTTAAAAAATACCTTTTTTATCTTTGGCTCACCCTTGTAAAATTTCTCATTTACCGCAAATTCCAAACTCTCATCTTTTTTCCATTTTACTAGCTTGTATGCGCCAGTGCCGATAGGGGCATCGTTAAATTTATCAGTTGCAATATCTTTTCCTTTTAGGATATGCTCAGGTAAAACGCCAAAACTAAGCGCGTCTAAAAACGGCGGAAACGGCTCGCTAAGCGTGATCTTGACCCTATAATCCCCTAAAATTTCAACGCTTTTTACCACCTCGTAGTTTGATATAGCTGGCGCGTTTAGCTTCTTATCTTGAGCTGCTTCAATGGTAAATTTAACATCCTTTGCGCTAAATTTCACCCCATCGTGCCAAAATGCGTCATCTCGTAGCTCAAAAACATACTCCAGCTCATCATCACTCACCTGCCAAGACTTCGCAAGCTCTGGCACGACGTGGCAATTTTCATCATGGCTCGTAAGACCAGAAAAAACTAGAGAAAGCGTAGGGTCGTGATCCTCGTCATAGAGTGGATTTATACGAGGTGTTTGCTCCTCAATAGCGACTACAACGGCATTTTCATTTGCATAAGAAAGAGTACCAAACAACAAAAAAAAGATAAGCAAAATTTTCTTCATCACAATCCCCTTTGTTTAAAAATATTTCTGCATAGTAATACGAATCGTATAAAAGTGTTATTAAGCTAAATGTAAATTTATAGTATAGAAGTTTTAAATTTCTAACTATCTTTTAACCTTTTTTGAAGTAAAATCTCTCCTATTTTAGATAATAGCAAGGCAAATTTTACAATGAATAAAAATAAAAAAACAGCACTTATTTCAGCCATCTGCGTAGTTTCACTTTTAGTTATTTATACTCTTCTTGGATTTTTTGGTGTTCCTTATGCTATCAAAAATATTGTTCCAAAGTATCTAAAAGACTACAACGCAACACTTTTTGTAGAAAGTGCTAAATTTAATCCTTTTACCTTCGAGCTAAATGCGACAAATGCTGAGCTAAACACTACTTCTCCACTTTTTAGCACAAAGCAAATCGACATCAAGCTAAAGCCATTTTCTATCTTTAAAAAATTAGTTGAAGTTGATATTTTTAGGCTTCAAGAGCCAAATGTCAAAATTTTACGAGATAAAAATTCAAAATTTAACTTTAGTAATTTTATAAGCGACGATAACGCAACTACCGAAGATAACAGCACTAGCTCTATAAATTTTGCCCTAAATAACGCAAAAATCATCAAAGGCTCATTTTCATATAGCGATCAAAATCTAACAAATCCATTTAACGTAAATTTTGACGATATAAACTACGAGCTAAGCTCACTAAATACGAAGAAAAATAGCGCAGGTAGCCATATCTTTGACTCAAACTCGACTCTAGCTCACAAGATCGATCTAAATGGCGATATCAAGCTAAATCCACTAAAGATAGAGGGCAACGTCAGCATAAAGGATTTTAGTATCGATCCAGTCGCGATTAGCTTTATCGATAACGACACACTAAATCTTAAAAATGCGGTCATAAATTTAGGAATAAATTACGCTTTAATTGCCGATGAAAACGCTACAAATATAAATTTAAAGGATAGCTTTTTAAATATAAAATCACTAAGCATAGATGAGGGTAAAAACGAACTAAGTCTTGGTGAGTTAGAGCTTCCAAAATTTGATCTATCAAGCAAAATAGCAGACAAGATAGATGCTAAATTAGAGTTAAATGCCATAAATTTAAGCGATGTATCATTTAAAAATGCAATAACAGCAAGCTTAAAATCGCTAAATTTAAACGATATTTCGCTTTTAGCAAATTTAAATGAAAAAAGTGAGCTAAATGCGACAGCTGCACTAAATAGCATAAATGCAAATACCCTAAAAATAGACGAAGCCAGTAAAAATTTAGTAAATCTAAAAGATATAAATGCCTCAAATTTAAATGCAAATTTAGCAAATAATAAAACAGCTCTAACGCTTGAAAAAATAGCGTTTGATGGCATCAATGCCCCGCTTAGTAAAAATGCGAATGCAAATGTGGCAGGGGCTAAAATCTCAAACATTAGCTTCGCTCAAGATACCAATAAAAGCCTTGCAACTCTTGATGAGCTTAGTATAAATGGCATAAATTTAAAGGCAAAAAATAAAGAAATTTTAGATATCGCTGACGTGCTGACAAAAACGATCAAATTTGATATTTTAAATATGGCTTTGAGCGCTGAGAATATCGATATAAATAGACTAAAATTTAACTCGGAGTTAAATGATAGCGGCTTAAGCGCGATAAACCAGCTTGGGCTTGGTGAGCATGGGCCAGCAAAAACGGCCAATCATCGCAATAAAATCAAAAAAGAGAATACACCAGCTTCAAAAAGCAAAGAGAGTGAGTTTAAATTTGATATAAAAAATATCAATGTAAATAACGCCAATATCGCTTTGATGCACCTTTTTGAAGGTGAGAAGATCGCTCATAAATTTGATAATTTGTTTGTAAAAATAGCAAATTTAAGTAGCAATTTTAGTAAGCCATTTGACGCAAAAGTGGATATGAAAAGCTCGCAAAAGCTAAATTTAGACCTAACTTCAAAGATCAAACTTGAACCACTTGATATAACTGCTAAAATAAAACTTGAAGATAAAAATTTGCCAAAATATTTTGCCTACGCAAAGCCATTTTTAGAGGCAGACCTTTCAAGTGGAGAGATGAGCGCAAACGCCGAGCTTCACTATGCAAAAGATATAAAAGCAGATTCAAAACTTAGTGTAAAAGATATTAGATTAGATGATAAAAATAAAGAAAAGCTAATCGCGTTTAAAAGTTTAGAAGTGGATAAAATTTCACTTTTTAAAAATAATCTTGAAATTACTGGAGTTGCTCTAAATTCGCCATTTATCAAGGCTCATCTAAGCAAAGAGCGCGAATTTAATCTAAGCAAAATCGTAAAAGAAGATAAAAACAAAGCCCAAAATGAGCAAAAAGCTGAGAGCAAAAAGGTGGCTAGTAAAAAAGATGACGAGCTAAATTTTAGTATCAAAAATTTCTCACTTAACAACGGCGAGGTTGATTTTTCAGATGCGTCACTATTTATGCCATTTGCTACAAAAATTTCAAATCTAAATGGCAAGCTAACTGACATCGATAAAAAACGTCCAAGTTCGGGCGAGTTTAAAGGCACAGTTGGTAAAAACGGTTTTTCTCAGATTACAGCAAAATTATTTCCTTTTGAGCTAAAGCAAAATACCGATATTAAGCTAGATTTTAAAGATATCGATCTAATTGATATAACGCCATATAGCGGACAATTTTTAGGCTATAAAATAAAAAAAGGTAAGTTAAATTTAAATCTAAATTATAGCGTTGTTGATTCAAAACTAAACGGCTCAAATCTTATAAATTTTGACACACTCACACTTGGAGAAAAGGTTGATTCAAAAGATGCTGTAAATTTGCCACTTTCGCTTGCTATATCGATATTAAGCGATCAAAATAATCAAATAAATATCGACCTGCCAGTTGAAGGAAATTTAGACGATCCTGACTTTAAATATGGCGGTGTCATTTGGGCTGCTGTTAAAAAGCTCTTTGCTGATATCACATTAGCTCCGTTTAGATTTTTAGGTAATGCTCTAGGGCTTGGCGGCAAGGATCTTAGCTCTATTGATTTTCTTGCTGGAAGTAGCGAGCTAATAAGCTCAGAAGCGCCAAAAGTAGCTGATTTTATAAAATTAACTACTGCAAAGCCTATGATGAAACTTAGCATCACACCTACTTACTCTGAAATAGATGTGCTCTACTTTGAAGAAAAAAAGCTTGATCAAAAGATAAATCAAATAATCGCCTCAAGCGGGAAAGATTATATTACCGTGCTAAATTCTCTCGTTCCAAACGCTAAAGACAAAAGCGATAAGGCCTTAAGAGAAGAGGCAATAAAAGCTATCGAAGTGGATAAGGAAAAGCTAGTTGAGCTAGCAAATGAGCGTGCAAATGCAGTAAAAGAAGCACTCATAAAGGCTGGGCTTGAGGCTAGCCGCATAAATATAAACGATGCAACAAGCTCAGAGCCTAAGCAAAATACCTACACAAGCGTGCTTATGGGAGTGGTGAATTAAATTTCATTTATCTCGCTACTTCTTGCGTTGTAAACAAACCAGCTAAGAAGCATAAGCATCATGAATGCGCCAAAAACTAGGCTTGCGTAAAAATATAAGTTAAAGTCTTCGCCTAGTAAATTTGCATTGTGAAGAGCGATCGTAACGCCAGCAAGTGAAATTAAATATCCAATTAGCTTTATGATGAAAATTTTTGGATTAACAAGGATGAGTAAAAGCCCGCAAAGCATGACACCAAGGGCTATTTGTAAATTTAAAATGTCAGTTTGAGTGCTTGAGCCAAATGTCAAAAAACCGAGCAAAAATATGACTAAAACCATCAAAACAGCATAAACTACCCTGCTTCGTCCAAAGCCATACATAAAGCAAACAAAGCCTTTGTTATGTTTGTTGTAGTCCATTTTTCGCTCCTATGTAACAAGTTTTTGTATTTTAATGCCAAATTCTTAAATAAAGGCTTTAATCTGAAATTTCACTCATTTTGGCTAATATTTTGTATCTTAAAAAAGGAGCAAAAATGCCTTATGTTAATATCAAAATAGCAGGCCCAGAGCCGACAAAAGAGCAAAAAGATCAAGTTTTTAAAGAGGTGACTGAGACGCTTGTAAGAGTGCTTGGCAAGAAAAAAGAGGCGGTGATGATTTTCATAGAAACTCACGACGCTAGCAACATCGGCGTAGGTGGCGAGAGCGTAGAAGATAAGAGAAAGGGGATAAAATGAGCGAATTTAGCAAAGCAGATATTGAACGAAAAATAACACTTGAGGTTGGCGACAAAGCGCCAGAGTTTGAAGCGCTAAATCAAGACGGTGTAAAGGTCGCACTAAAGGACTTTATAGGCAAAAACGTGGTGCTTTACTTCTACCCAAAGGACAACACTCCAGGCTGCACGACTGAAGCTTGCGAATTTAGCGCAAACTACGATCAGTTTATCAAAAATGACACAGTTATAATCGGCGTTAGCCCAGATAGTGTGAAGTCTCACGTTGGCTTTATCGCAAAGCAAAATTTAAAGCACATTCTATTAAGCGATGAGGATAAAGAAATTTCAAAGCTTTATGGTGTTTGGCAAGTTAAGAAAAACTATGGCAAAGAGTATCTTGGCATCGTTAGAAGCACCTTTGTGATTGGCAAAGACGGCAAGATAGTTAAAATTTATAAAAGCGTAAAAGCCAAAGACCACGCCGCAAAAGTGCTAGCTGATCTTGTAAAATAAGGAGCAAAGATGAAGCTTATAAAAATGCTAATTTTAAGTGCGTTTTTTGCGCTAAATTTATCAGCACTAACTGAAGGTGTGGAGTATCAAACTCTAGCAAAACCGCTTAATGTGCCTAAAAACTCGGTAGTTAAGGTCTTTAGCTACGACTGCCCACACTGCTATAAATTTGACCGGACTATCACAAAAAAGCTGATGTCAAAGCTTGAAGATGTGAAATTTATCCCATATCATCTAAGCACAAAAGGCAAACTTGGCGAAACCGCGAGTAAAATTTTTGCCGCTCTTATATCGATAGATGAGGCAAATGGCACTGATCTACTAAGCGATGAGTCAAAATTTAAGCAAGCAAAATTTGCGATCTATAAAGCAAGACATGATGAAAAAGATGATTTTGATGATGGCAAAGACAAAGAGAAATTTATAAATTTAGCCCTTAAAGCAGCTCACGTGAGCAAGGACGACTACGAAAAAGCACTAAATAGCGACCGAGCAAAAGAGCTTTTAGACGCATGGTTCGCCTCTTATGATGTTGCAAGTATCAGCGGTGTGCCAGCTTTTGTAGTAAGCGGCAAATACTTAATAAATTTAAGCGCAGCTTCATCAATCGATGAGATGGTAAAGATCATACAAGAGCTTTTAGATAAGTAGTTTTGGCGGGTAATATCTGCAAATTTTGGTCTTAGAAATGTAAATTTAAAGCAATTTTAGATAAACTCAGACCAAAATTTCTAAGAAAAAAGAAAGGTTTAACAATGAATGCTTCAGAATTTATCTGGATGGATGGAAAATTAGTTAAATGGGACGATGCAAAAGTACACGTTCTAACTCACTCTTTGCACTACGCTAATGCCGTATTTGAAGGCACAAGAGCTTATAAAACAAAAAAAGGTCTAGCTATTTTTAGACTTCAAGATCACACAAAAAGGCTTTTAAGATCAGCAAAAATGACTGTTTTAAATGTACCTTACACCGAGGAAGAGCTTGAAAAAGCGCAAATAGAGCTTCTTCGCGCAAACAAATATAATGGCAATGTTTATATCCGCCCACTTATATTTTTAGGATACGGTGTAATGGGCGTAGCTCACACAAAAGCGCCAGTGCAAACTGCTATCGCTTCATGGGAATGGGGTGCTTATCTTGGCGATGAAGGCCTAGAAAAAGGCATCAGAGTTAAAATTTCAAGCTTTGCCAAACTTGCACCTGCTGCCCAAATGAACAGAGCAAAAGCTAGCTCAAACTATTTAAGCTCACAAATGGCAAACTACGAGGCAAAAGAAGCTGGATACGACGAGGCACTACTTCTTGATAGCGAGGGCTTTGTGGCTGAAGGTCCAGGCGAGTGCTTCTTTATCGTTGAAAACGGCGTTTTAATCACTCCACCAAACGACAACAGCCTACTTAGCATCACTCAAGATACAGTCATAAGACTTGCTCACGATCTTGACATCGAAGTAAGAAGAGAGCGCATCACAAGAGATCAGGCATACACAGCCGACGAGGCATTTTTTACTGGCACTGCAGCTGAAGTAACTCCGATAAATAGCATAGACAACCGAATCATCGGCAACGGCGCTAGAGGAGAAGTGACAAAGAGACTACAAAAAGCTTATTTTGACGTAGTTTATGGACTAAATAAAAAATATGAATCATTTTTAACATATATTTAAAAATTTAAAGGAACGAAATGCCCGCTGATTTAAACGATTATTTCAATAAAAAAAAGCCAGGTAATGACAACAGAGGCTCAAGTCAAAATAGCGACAAAGAGCCGCCTTTCAAAAAGGACTTTAAAATGCCAAATTTACCAAGTGGTTTTGGTAAATTTGGAGCACTTGCCTACATTGTAATTGCAATTATTGCTATTTTTGCTATCACTCAGCCATTTAAAGTGATTCACTCAGGTGAAGTTGGCATTAAGTCTACAGCAGGTAAATACGAGCCAAATCCTTTACAACCAGGCTTTCACTTCTTTTTGCCATTTATACAAGATATTATCGTAGTTGATACTAGAGTAAGGATCATCAACTACACTTCAGGTGAAGATATGGGCGAATCAATGCAAAAATCATATCAAGGCGTTGGCGCTGGAATTTTACGTAAAAATTCTATTTCAGTGCTTGATGCTAGAAATTTACCAGTTAGTATTGATATTACTGTACAATACCGTTTAAATCCAGAAAATGCCCCTCAAACTATTGCCTCTTGGGGTCTTAGCTGGGAGAGTAAGATAGTTGATCCTGTCGTTCGTGACGTAGTTCGCAGTATCGCTGGTAAATATACAGCAGAAGAGCTTCCAACAAAGAGAAACGATCTAGCAAGACAAATCGATGATGGCATAAGAAAAGACATCGACTCTCAGCCAAATAAGCCAGTTGAGCTTTTAACAGTGCAGCTTCGTGAGATCATCTTGCCTTCAAAGGTAAAAGAGCAGATCGAGCGTGTTCAGATCGCAAAACAAGAAGCTGAAAGAACAAAATACGAAGTAGAAAGAGCAAATCAAGAAGCCTTAAAACAAGCTGCACTTGCAGAAGGTACCGCTAAAGCTGCGATCATTGAAGCAAAAGGTAAGGCTGATGCCATTAAAATCGAGGCTGACGCAACTGCGTATGCAAATAAAGAGGTTGCAAAAAGTGTCGATCAAAATCTACTAAATTTAAAGCAGATCGAGACGCAAAACAAATTTAACGAGGCTCTAAAAGAAAACAAAGATGCTAAAATTTTCTTAACACCTGGTGGAGCTGTGCCAAATATCTGGCTGGACGCAAAAGATAAAGCAAGAGCTAGCTCAGTAAGCGAGAGATAAAAATGAATAGCGTAACAAAAAGTATAGACTGGCAAAAAGTTGGCGGATTGCTTCCAGTAGTGGTTTGCGATCATGCCACGAATGAAGTTTTAATGCTTGCTTACATGAACGAAGAAGCATTAGATTTAAGTCTATCTAGCCGTTACGCTCACTATTTTTCACGCACTAAAAATAGA
This sequence comes from Campylobacter concisus, assembly GCF_050447445.1. GTDB lineage: Bacteria > Campylobacterota > Campylobacteria > Campylobacterales > Campylobacteraceae > Campylobacter_A > Campylobacter_A concisus_BI. The sequence goes on along the minus strand of NZ_JALMFW010000002.1, from coordinate 32,667 downwards.
ATTTGGAAAAAAGGCGAAGAAAGTGGCAATACTCAGGAGATAAAAGCTGCTTTTTTAGACTGCGACAACGATACTTTGCTTTTAAAGGTGATTCAAAACGGAGGCGCTGCTTGTCACACTGGAGCAAGGTCGTGCTTTTTTAATGAAATAAATTTGCATGACGGCAAAATTTTAGATACAAAAGTTGAAGTCAAAAAAATAAATTATGGTGTGCTTGATGAGCTTTACCATGTGATAGAAGATAGAAAGCTAAATGCTAACCCTGAAACTTCATATGTGGCAAGTCTTTTTAAAAAAGGTGAAAATCAAATTTTAAAGAAAGTTGGCGAAGAGGCTGGCGAATTTATAATGGCTGCAAAGGATCTTAGTTTCGCAGAAAACTCAAAGCAAAATGAGCAAAAAGCAAAAGATGACCTAATCTACGAAGCAGCCGATCTTTGCTTTCATGCACTTGTAGCACTTTCAGCCCATAATATCCATCCAGATGCTGTAAAAAACGAACTTGCAAGGCGTTTTGGCATGAGCGGCATTGAAGAGAAAAGATCGCGAGATGTTAAATAGCATTAAGCACAACTTGCTTTTTGTATTGCAAAATGCAAAGCTCATTGATTTTCTAACCTATGGCTGGTTATTTTTAGCATTTATACTAATTGTGCTTTTAGGAATTTTTATCGCGATAAAGTCGTGGTGGCAGATAGGATTTTTATTTATTCTAGCTGGTTTTTTCGGACTTTTTGTAGGTGATTACTACGCAAACAAATATATAAATGAAAATTTAAGGCCAGTTAGCATAAGCAAAATAACCACCAAGCAGCTTCAATATGTCGATGCGTTAATGGTCGATTTTAATATTACAAATAATTCAAATAATGCACTTAGTATCTGTAAAATCGAGCTTGACTTCTATCTAAGCTCAAGACAAAATACGAAAGATTTTTTTAACTCACTTAATCCATTTGCTAGAAAAAGAATCATCTTAAACGAAGAATTTTTGCCAAAGCAAAGCATTGAGGTTAAAGAATTTGTCAATGATTTCGCATTTATAGACTACAATATCTCTAAAAAAGTGGAGTGTTTTTGATGAGCTCAGCATATTTTACGATCGTTCATATTATCGTTCTTTTTGCGATTGCTCTGCTTTCTATTTTATTTCTTGTTCTCTCGCTTAGAGCTGAGCGAAAGTTATTTTTATCACTATTTTTTACAAACATTCTAGTCTCAACCACACTTGCTGTTTTTTTGATGCTAGTGCTTGATAAATACACAAAAAAAGGTATGCTCGAAAATGTAAAAAGTGAGCGAATTTTGCGAAATGAGAGTATTGTTTTTAAAGGGCAAGTAAGAAATATCGGTAAATTTACAATTAGCAACTGCACGCTAACAGTCAAACTAATCAACCAACCACTAAACAAAAATGATCTTGGCGGGGAAGCATTTTTTAAGCCGAGTGGGCTTTCATTTTTCTCATGGGTTCTTGGCACAGATAAGGACGAGAGGCCAAATACAGTTGAATATAAATTTGATGTAGCCAAAAATTTACCAAAGCAAAAAAGCACACCATTTACCGTATATATGCCATATCCGCCTTACTTTAAAAATGGCATGAATATCACAAAACTAAATTGCTACTAATCAAATTTAAAGCAAATTTTTACAAATTTCATAGGATAAAACGCTAAGTCTTAGTTTGATTTTAGAGTAAATTTTATCTTTTTAGTATCTGCAATAAACACGAATTTTTAAGTTAAAGATTTAAAAAGTACAAAGTATATCAAGTAGCCTGCCCAATTTTTGTAGGTCATTTAAAAAGAGTTGCTTTGTTTTTTGTGTAAATTCTTTTGCTTCTTCAAGGATTTTAGTCTCGGCTATATTATAAACAAACTCTTTTTTTAGGATCTTTGCACCTTTTTTATAAAAGAAATTTGCCTCTATTAAGCTTGCAAAAAAGCTATCATCTCTTAAATAGTAGTTTGTTGCTACATTTACATGCACTGGCTTTTGTAACAAAAAATCGCCACAAACACTATTTTGTGAGCTAAATTTAACACTCTCAAGCACATCAGGCCTTATCTCATAAAAATTTATCTCATTAGCTTTTTTTAAAGCTAGTATATCGCTTGATTTATTTAAATTTATAGAGCTATTATTTACTCCAAGTACGTTTATAGTGCCTTTCGCAAGCGAATAAGCACTTAAAATTTTATCTTCTGCTAAAAAATTGACTACACCAAAAAATGGCACACTAACATTTTGTTCTGCAAAATTTTGGGCAGTTTTTATTTGTAGCTGCTGTTTTGTGCCATTTATCTCATAGTAGCTTACGTAAATAGGAATTTCGTCTTTTTTGCTTGGATTCTTTTGTGAGCAACCACTAAAAAATAGTACAACAAGCAAAAAAATAGCTAAATTTTTCACTTTATGAAATAGTCACCATCAAAGCTTACAAGCGAATATTTTCGCTCATTGCCGATACTTTCTTTAAGTTCATCTATGCTTAAAAATTCTAAGCTATCTGCACCGATATATTCTCTTACTTCTTCTGCATTTTTTTTAGAGCTTATTAACTCTTCAAAGCTTGGCGTGTCGATACCGTATCGCTCAGGGTATTTAAGCTCAGGGCATGCGACTCTAAAATGAATCTCTTTAGCGCCCGCATGTCTTAAAAGATCAACCACCTTTTTTGAAGTAGTACCGCGAACGATACTATCATCTATAACAACGATACTTTTACCTTTTAGAACCGATGACATCGGGTTAAGTTTTAGCTTGACTTTTAAATTCCTCATCTCTTGGCTTGGCTCGATGAAGGTTCTACCCACATAGTGGTTTCTAGTGATAGCTAGCTCAAATGGGATTTTGCTCTCATTTGCGTACCCAAGCGCTGCTGGTACTCCGCTATCTGGTACAGGTACGACAAAATCTGCTTTAATTTTGCTCTTTTTAGCTAGTACTTCACCCATTTTTTTTCTAACCTCATAGACGCTTTTACCTTCTATCACACTATCTGGACGTGCAAAATAGATATATTCAAATGCACAAATTCTAGGATCTGGATCATAAATTTGAATACTTTGAAACTCACTTTTTCCATGTTCAAAGACTATCATCTCACCAGGCCTAATATCTCTTATAAAGCTAGCCCCCACAAGATCAAAAGCGCAAGTCTCGCTAGCTACGATATATCCACCATCTTTTAGCCTGCCAAGACTTAGTGGTCTAACACCCCAGCGATCTCTTATGGCAAAGATTTTATGGCGTGACTGGATAAGCAGGCAATAAGCACCTTTTATCTTGTCAAGTGCCGCGATAATACGGTCCTGCAAGTGTTTACTATGATTTCTTGCGATTAGATGGATGATATTTTCAGTATCCATATTTGTCTGAAATATCGCACCATCCTTAATAAGCTCATCTCTAACCTCATCTTTATTTACCAAATTTCCATTATGGACGATCGAAATTTGTCCCAAAGAGTAATTAGCGGCTATTGGCTGGGCATCACGACCTGAGTTTTTACCAGCCGTTGCATAGCGGTTGTGACCGATCGCCATATCGCCTTTTAGCGATCTTAAAATTTCTTCATTAAAGACCTCTGTAACTAGGCCATTACCCTTGTGAGTAGAAATTTCTCCATCATCACAAACGCTAATACCACTTGCCTCTTGGCCGCGATGCTGCATAGAAAATAACGCATAATACGCAGTCTTTGCTGCATCTTTAGAATTTATAATACCAACTATTGCACACATTTTTTTCCTTTAGTTTTCATCATCTTTGTAAATTTCAAGAACATTTTTGTAGTTAAACTTGATCTCATTGCCAGCATTTAAACAGCCTTTTGAAATAGTTCATTGTCTAAAATGCCGGTAAATTCGCCGTTATTTGTTTTGCTAACGACCACCTACATGCGCTTTACTATATCACCGGTTCTTAAATTTTGGCGCTTTTCACGCTCCGGCAGGTAGAATTTATCAACAAGTTCTAGCTTGTAGTTCTCTACATCATCAAGCTCAAATTTAATCATCAAGTCCTAAACTATCGTCTATCGAGTAAAGGCCACTATTTTGATCTTTTAACCAAATGGCAGCCCTGATCGCACCTTTTGAAAAGGTTGCCCTACTCGTTGCGGTGTGATTTAGCTCAATAAACTCGCCGTCATTATAAAAGCCAACCGTGTGGCGACCTACCACATCTCCACCACGAAGTGCCATGACTGCGATCTCGTCTTTGCTCCTAGCCCCTACCATACCGGCTCTACCAGTTACTAAAACATCTTTTAAATTTAAATCCCTTGCCTCAGCTACGCAGCCGGCTAAAGTCATCGCAGTACCGCTTGGAGCATCTTTTTTATACCTGTGGTGCTGTTCGACGATCTCTATGTCAAATTCCCTTAATGTTTTTGAGGCAATCCTTGCAAGGCGGTTTAGTAGAGCTACGCCCAAACTCATATTTGTTGCGTAAAGAATAGGCATAGCTCCAGATGCTAAATGGAGTAAGTTTTTATCTTCGTCATTTAACCCTGTCGTACCGATAACTAGTGGTTTTGGATTAGTTCTAGCGTAGTTTAGCAGTGCTATCGTAGCCTCTTTTTGGCTAAAGTCGATTATCACATCGCATGCTTCAAAAAATTTAGTAAAGTCATTTGTCAAAAGTTCGTTACTTAAATTTTCAACCTGATTTTTTTGGCTAAAAGCGATGCTTAAAGTGGCATCTTTTTCATCTTTTAAACAAGAAATGATACTTTGAGCCATCTTTCCACTAGCGCCGTAAAGGCCTATTCTTACCAAAATTTATCCTTTGATTTTTGGTTGAAATTTAACATAAAATTTATTATAGATAGATTACAAATAGGCTTTAAAAATGCGTATAAAATCAAAAATTTGATAGAAAAAAAGAAGAAAAATTTAGCCAAAAAATTGGCTAAATTTGAGTATTAATGCAAGCTTTCTATGTAGCTCATAGCGCTAAGTGCAGCCACTGCGCCATCACCTGCTGCTACGATGACTTGCTTTGGAGCGTCCTCTCTAATATCGCCTGCCACAAATAGCCCTTTTAAACTAGTTTGCATCTTAAGATCGGTCTTGACCTGTCCGCCATCAACCATATCGCAGATAAATTTGCCATTTTCGTCTTTTAAAATTTCGTTATTTACATTTAGTCCGACAAAGGTAAAAATTCCTGGCACATCAAGCACACGCTCACCATTCTTAGTATCAAGCACGATCTTTGTTAGGCCCATTTTATCGCCAAGCGCCTCTTTTACAGTCGCACTTGTTATAAACTCGATCTTTTCATTTTTTCTAGCTTTTTCAACGGTTGTTGGTGCTGCTCTAAACTCATCACGTCTATGGATTAGATAGACTTTTGAGCAGATATTCGCTAGATAAAGTGCCTCTTCAACGGCTGTATCACCACCGCCAAGAACAGCTACTTCTTTATTTTTGTAAAAGAAGCCATCGCATGTTGCGCATGTGCTAACACCTTTGCCAAAGAACTCGTCCTCGCCTTTAAAGCCAGCGCGTCTTGGGGTTGAGCCAGTTGCTACGATGACAGCCTTTGCCTGCTCGCTTTTGCCTCCTTCAAGCAAAATTTCAAAGCTACCGTCACTATTTTTTCTAACGCCAATAACATTTGCCCACTTGTGAACTAACCCAAATGCGCTGCACTGCTTCCACCAAGTGCTCATAAAGTCAAAGCCACTCTCGCCAGGAGCTTTTTGGCCTGGGTAGTTTTCTATCTCTGAGCTCGAGGTGATCTGACCGCCAGGCTCGCCTTTTTCAAACATTACAACATTTTTTAATCCGCCTCTAGTGGCGTAAAGTCCAGCACTTAGTCCAGCTGGACCGCCTCCGATGATTGCTAAATCAAGCATAAATTTCCTTTATTCTAAAACATTTATGGACGAATTTTGTTTGTAAATTTCGCCCCTTTGATGAACTATCTCAACACTACTTGGCAGCTTTGTGATACTCAAATTTCGCATCAGCTCCAAGACTGTATTTATGTCTGAGCTTATATATTTTAGTGTTGAGTTTGACTCATATCTTTTTTGAAAGATATCGATTGCCACAACTGTTTCATTTTTGGTTGGTAAAATTTCGTCTAATTTTGATTGATTTGAACTGAAGATTAAAAGCGTGTATTTTGGCTCTTTTGGAGTGAAAATTTCGCTTTTTTCGTAGAAAACCAGCTTCGCAAAATCAACAAATTTATATTGTGAAAAACGATAGTTACTATACGCAAATGCAGCCGCTATCATAGCTGCACCAAAAAATGAACCAAATATATATGTAAGAGGAAGCAGGCTTCCTCTTCTTTTTTCGCCCATTAAAGAAGCGAATTTAGTTTGTCAGTTAGGGCTTGTTTTGACTGTGCACCGACCATTTGCTCAACTAGCTCGCCATTTTTGAAAAATAGTAATGTTGGAATTGATCTGATGCCAAACTCAACTGCAAGATCTTGCACTTCGTCAGTATTTACCTTGCAAATTTTTGCTTTGCCGTCAAAGTCTTCAGCAAGCTCTTCGATCACTGGAGCTAGCATACGGCAAGGTCCGCACCATGGAGCCCAAAAGTCTACTAAAGCAACGCCTTCTTTTGTAACATCAAAATTTTCTTTTGTAAGTTCGATGTATTTTCCCATTTTTTCTCCTTATTTTTAAAATGTAGCAATTATACAAATTAAATTTAAATTTTATCTAAATAATAAATTTTATTATAAACTAATATTTTCTATAAACTCGAAATTTTTATTTTTTATAACTAGCAGATCAAGCTGAAAATCTCTGTTTGGCTCATTTTTCATCATATAAAAATTTATAGTTTTTAAAATTTTCATGTATTTTGCTTGATTTAGCCTATACTCCGCCTCATACTCTTTGCTAGTCGCTTTTACCTCTATAAAGTGTAAAATTTTGTCACTGCTTAGAGTAATGATGTCGATCTCACCAAATTTAGAGCGAAAATTTCTCTCCAATATGACAAAACCAAGCTTATTTAAAAACTCGCATGCCCTATCTTCGGAACTTTTACCAAAAAGATACTCGCTTAAACCCAAGCTACTCCTCGATCCTCATCATAAATGGCTCTTCTTTTATATACTCTTGCTCTTTTAAAATTTCTATCGTTCGCTTCGCATCAGCCTCTAGGCTCGTGTGTGTCGTAAAAAATAACACAGCGTACTCGCTCTCATCTTTTGGTTTTTGTAGCAAGCTATCGATCGAAAGATTGTTTTCGCTCATTAAATTTGTAATCTTTGCTAGCACACCCATTTTGTCTTCGACTTTTAACCTAAAGTAATACTTTGTCTTTATCCTATCACGATCAAGCAGCTCCAAAGTATTTAGCTCAAACGGCGCTTTGTATCCTAGCATAGGCGACTTGCTATCTCTTGCGATATCGATAAGATCACTAATGACCGCACTTGCTGTTGCGTCACCGCCAGCTCCAGGACCATAGTACATCGTCTCACCAACTACCTCGCCAACGACGCTGATCGCATTTGTCACGCCGCTTGCCTTTGCTATCATTTTGTTTTGGGGTACGAGCGCCGGATGCACGCGTAGTTCGACCTTGCCCTCGCTTTTTTTGGCAATGGCTAGAAGTTTTATTGAGTATTCAAAGTCTTTTGCGAAAAAAATATCTTCTGGTGTGATCCCTTGTATCCCCTCGATCAAGATATCCTCTGGATCGCCGTGTACGCCGTATGCAATACTTGCGAGAATTAGCAGCTTGTGAGCTGTGTCAAACCCACCCACGTCAAATGTTGGATCAGCCTCGGCATACCCAAGCTCTTGCGCCTTTTTAAGAGCATCTTTAAAATTTGATCCCTCGTTCATCATTGAAGTTAGGATGTAATTGCTCGTGCCATTTAGTATGCCATTTATGCTAACGATGTGATTTGCACTCAAGCCTTCCCTTAAGGCTCTAATGATCGGCACCCCGCCGGCTACACTTGCCTCAAAACCAAATGGCGTATTTTTGGCTAAATTTTGCAAGGCGTATCTATGATAGGCCAAAAGTGCTTTGTTTGCAGTCACAACAGGTTTTTTGCGTTTTAAAATTTCACTCACAACTCTAAAAGGCTCTTCAACGCCGCCCATAAGCTCGACAAAGACATCGATATCATCGCGGTTTATCACACTGTCTATATCGTCAGTTAGTGGGATGCCAACGTCTCTTTTTTTATTTAAATTTCTAACTACACCAACGATTGGTACGATCTCCTCGCCGCCTCTTGCTGCGATCAGCTTTTTGTTTTTTAGTAAAATTTTTGCAACTGACTCACCGACAGTTCCAACCCCCAAAATCGCTACATTCATTCAAATTCTTTCAAATATTTTTTTATATTTCTTGCTGCTTGTCTTATTCTATTTTCGTTTTCGATAAGAGCTAGACGCACATAGTCATTTCCGCCCTCGCCAAAACCGATACCAGGGCTAACTGCGACTGATGCCTTTGTAAGAAGCTGCTTTGAAAACTCAAGGCTGCCCAGATGGCTAACCTTTGGCGGAAGTTTCGCCCAGATAAACATACTTGAGCTTGGTTTTTTAAGCTCCCAGCCAGCCTGGGCAAAGGCCTCTATCATCACATCTCTTCTTTTTTCATAGATTTGGCGTATCTCTTCAACACAGCTTTGATCGCCATCAAGTGCGACTGTGGCAGCCACCTGGATCGGCGTAAACATGCCATAATCAACCCATGATTTTATCTTTTTAAGTGCCGCACAAAGCCTTTTATTTCCACACATAAAGCCGACTCTCCAGCCAGCCATGTTGTAGCTTTTTGAAAGTGTATAGCACTCGACTGCAACGTCTTTTGCACCATCAACCTCAAAGATACTTGGCGTTTTGTAGCCATCAAATGTAAGATCAGCGTAGGCGATGTCAGATATAACGTAAAATCTCTCTTGTTTTGCGATGCTTACAAGACGCTCGTAAAAGCTCTTTTGCACTGTCACGGTCGTTGGATTGTGCGGGAAATTTACGACTACGTATTTTGGTTTTGGCGAGCTTGCATGTATAGTTTGGATCAAATTTTCAAAAAATTTATTCTCATCTAGCTCAAATTTATCATTGTAGTGAAGTGGCATCTTTGCGACACTTCCGCCAGCAAATAAAAACGCTTGCGTGTGTATCGGATAAGCAGGATCAGGCACGATAGCCACATCGCCTGGGTTTATCACGGCTTGAGCTAAGTGAACAAAACCCTCTTTGCTACCCATCGTGGCGACTGCTTCAGTATCTGGATCTAAATTTATGCCGTATTTTCTCTTATACCAGTTGCAAATGGCAAGGCGGAGCTTATAAATTCCAGCACTGGCTGAGTAGCCGTGGGTCTTATCTTTTTGCGCGCTTTCGCATAGTTTATCGACGATGTGTTGCGGTGTTCTGCCCTCTGGGTTGCCCATAGAAAAGTCTATGATATCCTCGCCAGCTCTTCGTGCAGCCATTTTTATTGCATTTACTTCGGCAAAAACGTAGTTTGGCAAACGCTCAATTGTATTAAATCTTATCTCATCAAACACTGCTTACTCCTATTTTATAAGCTTGATAATTATCTCATTTTTTATATTATTTATATCAACATTGTCGCTAATTAATGCGTATTTTGCGCCTATTGCTAAATTTATAGAAACGGCGGTTTTTGCTTGCTCCTCTTTTATAGAGTCAATCTGATTTAAATTTTTATCATAAATTCTAACAAGTGGCATCCATCTATTTGACTCTTTTGACGCGATATCCAGACTACTTGCACCCTCAACATCAACAAAATAAGTACCACCGCTTTTTAAAAGTGGCGTCTCTTCGTCAAAATTTACCTTTGTAGCCTTAAGGATCATATTCTGAGCATCTAAAAATATCTCTAAATTCCCATCAACCCTATCAAATCCTAAAATTCTAAAACCGCTTTGACTAAGTGCTAAGCTTAATAAACTTGGATCTATTCCACCATTTTTTATGGCTGAAATTCCATAAGAAATTTGATCTCCATTTTTTAAGGAATTTATCCTTGAAATACTTATGTTGGCATCGTCTAGAATTGAATTTATTGATTTTACAAATAATGTAGAAGGAACCTTTTGCTCACTTATAAATTTTAAATTCAAACTATTTGAACCAAATGAAATGCTATCGTAACTCGAGTTTTGTTTTAATCTTGATACTAGCTCATTGACATTGAGTGAGCCATTTTGGTCTAAATTTTCTAAAGAAATTTGCACATTTTCAACATTGCTTAAAGCACTTGCACTAGTTTGTAAGCTAAAAGCATGGGCAAATACACTAAAAGCGGTGAAAATTGCTATTTTTCTTACCAAGATTTGCCCTTATTAAGTTCTACAAACTCATCATAGCTCACAAATTTCATCTCTCCATTTTCTACTAAAAATCTAGCTGGACGGCTTGGATTATATTTTGTCACCTTATCACCGATCTTTAGCTCAATGTTGCCATTTCCACAAACTACGAGCTGCCTTTGGTCTAAATTTATATTTATGCTTTTACTTGTGTCGTTTGATACTTTTTGACCATTTTCAAGATTAATTATCCCTATCCAAACACGTTGTTTTGGTGTAATGACTGCCTCATTTAGTGGCTTTGTAATGTTTTGCTCTATCTTAGGAGCTGGCTGAGCTACCATGCTTGGCTTCACAGCATTTTGCTCCATGTTTGCAGGACTTGTTGTCACATTTTGCTCAACTGGAGCTGAAATTTTCAAGTTTGATGCGTTTGCCTCTATTTTAGGGCTATTTTGAGAGATAGTGATATTTGTATCGATGATATTTTTCTTTACCTCATTTACTATGCTTGACTGCGAATAGCTCACGCTTTTATTCTCATCATTTAAAAACGATAAAAAATTCTCGATATATTTGTAAGCATCAAAATGATATGCCCCACCAGCGATAATAGCTAAAATGATAAGCCAAAATAAAAATCCAACGCCGCCAGTACCGCTTTGTTTTTGTATGGTAATGTCTTTTGGAGTGTAAGAAGAAATTTTTGGAGTAACTTTAGTTTTGTGACTCTCATCTGGAGTGTTTTCTTGCATAAAGGCATCGTATTCAGCGAGTAACTCGCTCAAATCAACATCATATTCACGTTGTAAAATTTTGGCATAACCTCTAATGTTTAAACGTGATAATTTTTCAAAATTTTTATCAAAAATATATTGTAAAAATGTAGGCTCAATATGCGTTTTACGTGAAATTTCCTTTATACCTATCTCTTTTAAATTCTCTAATTCATTCATCTATCATCCTGTCACAAATTATTGCAAAAGCTGCACTTACATTTAAGGAGTCCCAGCCCTCTTTTAACTTTATACCAATACACTCATCGCACTTTACTAGAGCCTTTTGCGGTATGCCTTCACCCTCTGAGCCCATCACCAAAGCTCTTTTACCAGCAAACTTCATCTCTTTTACGTTTTTTCCATTACTTGCGGTTGCATAAATTTTAAAACTAAATTGCTTTAGTTCATTTAACAAACTAAGCCCGTCTTCAAAAATCGCTATTGGTATCTCATAGGCAGCGCCACTACTTGATCTTAAAACGCCTTGCATATTTATACTTTTTGCCACTATCACAAGACCTTCGCAGCCTAGAGCATAAGCACTTCTAGCGATAGCACCAATATTGCCAACGTCGCTTATGCCGTAAAGAATGGCGATAAAATTTAGCTTTTTAAGCTCAGCAATGTCTGAAAATTCAAACTCACTAACATTCGCTAAAAAACCTTGATGGTTTCCACCGCGAGCCAAAGACTGTGCTTTTTGATTATCCACGCGGATGATCTTTTTGCCTGTGCCACAAATTTTAGAGAAGAGTTTTTTGTCACACTCCTTTGAGAGATATATCTCTTCTAATATCTGTGGTCGCTTGTTCAAAATATGTAAAAATAGTTGTTTTCCGTATATTATCATGGTAACTTATGGTAGCTAAAGTCAATTAAAATTTAACTTATTTTTGTATGTAGCTAGAGTAAATTTTGCACTTTCGTTTTAGTGTTACTTAGTAGTTTTGTAGCCTATAATTTAAGCTTTTATAAGCTCATTATATATCTTTTGTACATCTTCTCCAGTTATTTTGTTAAGCAATTTTGCTTTTACTTTTGGAGCAAGATCAAGCGAAAGTATCTCATTTTTTGTAATATTTTGAGTGGATGTTTTGTCACTTTTTGAGATGACAACCGCCCACTCTCCACTTAAATTTGCTTTTTCTAAAATTTGGACTAAATTTTTAGCACTATCTTTAAACTTACTCTCAAATTTTTTCGTAGCCTCTTTTATGGCAAAAATTTCTCTCTCAGGTTCTAGATTTGCGATGCTTTGTACTAAGCCTAGTATGCGTTTTGGGCTTTCGTAAATAACGGCTGGATAGGCTAAATTTAGAGCATTTTGAATAGCCAAGGACCTATCTCTGCCGGTATTTGGTAAAAAGCCTAAAAAGACAAATTCCTTATCACAAAGTCCACTTGCGACCACACTTAAAAGTGCGGCATTTGCTCCGCTTAAAATTTCGTATTTGATATCATTTTTTTGAGCGTATCTTACTAGACTAACGCCTGGATCGCTGATGCCTGGCATGCCAGCATCGCTCATGTAGGCTACATTTTTACTAAAAAAATCACCACTTAAATTTACAAAAAAATCATTTTCGTTGTGAGTGTGAAGTGGAATAAATTTTGATATATTTATACTTGCGTCAAAGCGTTCATTTAGTAGGTTTACAAGACTTTTGCAGACTCTTGTATCTTCGCAGATAGCTATCTCGCATTCACGCAAAATTCTAATCGCACGAAGCGAGATATCTTCTAAATTTCCTATTGGAGTAGGAATAAAGTAGAGCAAGGCTTATTTTTGAGCGTATTTTTTCTTAAATTTCTCAACACGGCCAGCACTGTCAACTATCTTTTCGCTGCCTGTGAAAAATGGGTGGCACTTGTCGCAAATGTCAATTCTGATCTCGCTTTTGTTTGACTTTGTTTTAAAAGTGTTTCCGCAAGCACAAGTTACAGTGCAATCTACGTATTCTGGATGGATATCTTTTTTCATCATTTTTCCTTTATTATTTTTGGGCTAATTATCTACATTAAAAGTTGCTGATTATATAAAAAGAAATCTAAAAATCAAATAAATTAAGCTAGGAATTTTGCCGCTACTGAGATAACCGCAGTCTGTGATTTTAAGATATTTTTAGTATTTAGGCAGTAGCTATTTTTAAATTTAGCCCTCTCATCCTCGCTAAATCCACCCTCTGGACCAATTATTAAAAGCTCATCATCTTTTTTCTCATTTAAGCTTTTGCCACCAAAATTTATAGCTGAGACATTTTTATAAATGCTCATTAGTTCATCCAAATTTTTATAAATTTCAAACTCCATTAGTGAAGTTCGTCCACACTGCTCGCATGAAAGTGCATTTATATAGTTTAGCCTTTCAATATCTATCTTAAAATTTGCTTGAGAAAATTTAGTATAGACAAAAGCTATTTTACCAACGCCAAGTTCATTTAAAAATGGCAATGTCTTTTCTATCGTCTTTGGATCGACAATAGCCCAAGCGATCGTAAAGTCGAATTTTTGCTCGCCATTTGAGCTGGCAAAGACAAGACTTAAGCTCGCACTTCGCCTATCAATCTCATCAATTTCATAAATATACTCTTTAAAATCTCGTAAATTTCTAACGCTTATTCGCTCACCAGCTTGCATTCTTCTAGCTTTTAGGTGCAAAAAAGCTTCATTTACTATCTTTAAGCTTTCATTACCTGCATTTTTATCATATAAAAATTTCATCTAAATCCCTGCAACTATAACTAAAACAAGATCAAAAAATCCCTTAATAAGGGCGAATTTTTTAAATTTTTCTAAGTCGCCATTAGCTGCATAAATTTTTAGCCTTTTAAAACCTATGGCACTAAGTGCAATTAAAATTATTAAGATGATTAACATTTTTATAGCATTAAATTTAAACTCATATCCATAATACGCCCATAAAATAAGTCCAGTAAGCGTAAGAAAACTAAGCAACATATGATAAATCGGTAAAAAATATCTTATACGAAGCACATAGTTTTTACTATTGCTGCTAAACTGAGTAAGTATTAAATAAAGTATACTACAGGCAACTAGTGCATAAAAAAATATCATATGAAAAGGCAAAGTGTATGCAAAAAGTGAGGAGAGATGTTCGTTCATTTCTTCTCTTTAGAAGGCTCGTTCTCTTCTACAACTGGCTCAGGTGGGAGTTGTTCATCGATTGTGACATTTGCGTCTGGTTGGGCTATGGTCACATCACTAGGCACTGGCTCACTAATATCATTTTTAGCCTCATCTTTATCTCCACAACCCACAAATAGACCAGCTATAAATAAAAAAGAAGTTATAATTTTTTTCATCAAACGTCCTTTGGAATTTCTATTTTTAACCTATTTTTCATCTTCTCGAATAAATTTTTATCTTCCCACTCTTCTATGATAGCATCTGAAAATTTTATCTCATCTAGCTTTATCTCGCCCATTTGCGCATTTATGGCGTCCTCTTTAAAGCACTGTGCATAGCCTGTATCAGTCTCATGAACGATAATGCTATGAAGCTTCACTTCACGCTCACCGTTGTTCATTACACTAAGCTCAAGTAGTCTTTCTATGAGTACAAAAAATATACGGCAAAACTGCTCTGCACTTGGATTTAGCGGGATCTCGATCCATCTTGCCGAGTGCTTTTTTAGATCATTTTTATACTCATCATTATCGCCTGAAAATATTGTCGTAGCGTGATCAAAACTATCAATGATCGTTTTTATATTTTGCTTCATTAAACCAAAATCATAGACCATGCCGGCGTTATCAAGAAAATTTGAGCTAAGTAAAATTTCAGCCACATAGCTGTGCCCGTGGATGCTAGTCCTACAACGCTTTGAGCTGCAAAATCTCACAATATGTGCATTTTCAAATCTAAAAAGCTTTCTAATAATCATCAAACACCTTCTTTATCGCTCCAAAACCTGATGTGGATACGCTCTGAGTAGTTAAATCCATACTTTATGGCAAATTCTGCTGTTTTTAAAGCATTTTCGTTTAGCTCAGCTCTATTCGCCCCTATTGCCATACACCAAACTGGCAAATCAACTTGATTTTTTATATTTATAATCTCGTCCAACTCACTTTTGTCAAAGTGTGATAGGACAAATTTTAAAAAGCTACTTCTTGCATTATTTTTAATAGCTAAAATAGCGTCTAAATTTATGCGTTTTTGCTCGTTAACTCCGCTATTTGCGAGCTTTACTCCAAGTGCAAAATGGCAGTTTTTATAAATTTCATATTTAGCAAAATCAACTAAAATCGTGCCATTTGTCTCAAAATGCACTTCATAATCTTCAAGCAATTTCTTTACCAAATTTATAAAATTTTCATTTTCGTGCCAGATAAGTGGCTCGCCGCCGGTCAAAACAATGATCGGTTTTTGTATTAAGCCTTTACATAGGTTATCAACTATGCCTAAAATTTCATATACACTATAAATTTTATAATTAAAATGCCCTTTAAAAACAGCCCTTATGCTATCACATCCTAGTAGGCTTTCGCCAGTTTTTAAAGATTTTGTTTGCACGCCAAAGCCAGAGCAGTTTAAGTTGCAGCCTAAAAAGCGTAAAAATATGGCGAGTCTGCCTTGGTAAGCCCCCTCGCCTTGGATACTTAAAAACGCTTCAACTAGCTCTAGCTCTTTGCTCATCAACCACCAGTTTGATAAAAGGCACGCGAAGAGGTTTCATTGCTAGCACCTATCGCCCATTTGTTCTCTTTTGGCTTGTTTGCTAGTACTTGCCTTAAAATTTCACTTGCAGCTACGATATCACCTTTTTCAACCGCTTTTTTGATGCTAAGAGCCTCTTCAAAGTAAAGGCAAGGTATCAAAAGTCCCTCAGCACTTAGTCTGATGCGGTTGCAACTCTCGCAAAAGTCGTGTTTATGTGGATCAATGATCCCAAATTTATAACCATCATCGAGTCTATAAATAGACGCAGGCGCATTTGGTAGTTTTCCATCTTTCGTAACATTATATTTTTGTGAGATGATTTTTAAAATTTCATCGCTACTTAGCCCTTTTAGATCATCTTTAGCGTGTGAATTTTCCATATACTCAATAAATCTGATCTGAGAATCTCTAAATTTAGCAAACTCTAGCAAATTTATAAGCTCATCATCATTTACACCTTTTAGTGCGACAGTATTGATTTTTACTTTTAATCCAGCATCATGAGCTGCTTCAAAGCCAGCTAAAACTTCGTGCAAGACGCTTTTTTGTGCGATAAATTTAGCCTTTTGCTCATTTAGTGTATCAAGCGACATATTTATGCGCTTTAGTCCAGCATCTTTTAGCCTTTTGGCAAAGTGTGAAAGCATATAGCCATTTGTAGTAAGCGCTAGATCGATGTCTGGATTATAATCACTTATCATCTTTATAAAAACGTCTAAATCCTTACGTACAAGAGGTTCGCCACCAGTGATTCTTATCTTTTTTATACCTTCATCAATAGCCACTTTTACAAATAAAAATAGCTCTTCAAAGGTTAATAAATTCTCCCTTGGCGTCCAGCTAAATGGCGTTGTAGGCATACAATACCTACACCTAAAGTTGCAACGCTGAGTTACAGAAATCCTTAAATAATCAACAACCCGACCATATTTATCGATTAGCATAAAGCACCTTCTTAAGCTTGGTTAGAGCTTTTTATAATTTTTTCAATTATATGTTAAAAGATTTAAATCAAAATAAAAATTTAAGCCAATTTTTGTAGTTTAAGAGTAGATTAGTCTTTTTAAAATTAGCCTGTAAATTTAGGCTAATTTATGAAATTTAAGCACAAACTCGACTCGCCCCATTCCAACATGAAGGTCTTTTGCGATCATCGCTGCACTTTTTCCGTCTTTAAACATTTTTAAAATTTGTTCTTCTTCATTGATGACGCTTGGTGCGATTTTATTAATATCTCTTGTTCTCTCTTCAAGACTAACTATCCTATCTTTTTGCTCTGTTGCAAAATCATCAATTACTCGCTCGATGCTCTTAATCGCGCGAATTATTGGTACAATTTTCTCATTTATTTGCAAATCAATATTTTCTTTTATCTGTTTTTTAAGTGGCTCATATTGTTCACTATTTTTAAATGCCTCGCCCTCAAGCATTGAAATTTGCTTTTTTAGATTGAAATTTTCTTGCATAACGCTTTCTATCGCTCGCTCAAATCTCGCAAATTTTTTATTTGTCTCACTATCTTTTATCAACATTAAAGCTACTATTATCGCCAAAACGATACCAAAGCCTAAAAAAATATAAATTTCCATATTTTTCCTTTACGAATTCGCTCTCATTTCTCTTATCATTACACGTTCCCTAGCCGTCACATAAGCATTCCAGTCGGCTTCGTCTTCTTCGTGCATGTTTTCTATCTTTGCAAGCCTTCCATCAATAGCCTTTAGATAAAGGCTCAAATTTCTCTTTGGAAAGATAGGCATAGCAATCCTTGCGTAGTAAACTTCATCTTTTTGAAATTTTTCTTCGCTTATTTTTATGTGCGTAAAGCCTATTTCATCGATATTTGCACTCTCATTTAGTAGCAAATACTGCTTATGCTCGTTTTTAATGTAATCACTTAGCGCATCTACTTTTCTGTGAAGTTCTATCAAAAGAGTTAGTAAAACTTGATCACTCTCTTTAGTCTCACCACGTGATTTAGCTCGTTTTAGCCAAGCGCCAAGCGCGTCCTCTTCGCCCGGCAAGATAGAGTCAAACTCTCTTTTAAATTTCTCGCTCCCATCTTTATCGGACTCAAATTCCATATCAAGAGGTGCTTTAAACAGCTTAATCTCGCTCATAATACGCTAATCCAAACAAAGATAAAAAATAAAATTCCCAGATAGCCATTTAACGTAAAAAATGCTCTATCTATCTTGCTAAAATCGCGTCTTACGATCCTATGCTCAAAAAATAAAATAACGCCACTTACTAAAATTCCAAAAAATGCCATCGCTCCAAGTCCAGCTGCCCAAGCAAAAAGTAGCCAAAATATAAAAGCTAAAGCGTGAAAAATGGCCGATAAAAAAAGCGTAGCCTTGTCGCCGTAAATAGCTGGTATGCTAAAGAGCTTATTTTCTTTATCAAATTTCATATCTTGAAGCGAGTAAAGCAAGTCAAATCCAGCTACCCAAAATGTCACACCAAGGCAAAGTAACACGCTCCAAAGCGGTATAGCAGCGCTCACTGCGACCACACCAGCGATAGGAGCAAGACCTAGGCTAAGACCAAGCACCAGGTGTGCTAGCTCGCTAAAGCGTTTAAATAGCGAATATCCACCAAGAACAGCTAAAATAGGAAAACTTAGCCAAAATGCGAGCGAATTTATAAAATAAGCGCATACAATAAAAATAAACGCATTTGCCACGATGAAAAGCTGCATATTGCTCCTGCCGATACGACCATCAACGCTTGGGCGGCTTGCAGTTCGCGGATTTAGCTTATCGATATCTTCATCTTTATATCTATTAAAAGCCATAGCAAAATTTCTAGCACTAACAGCGCAAAAAGTACCTAAGATAAGCAGTTTTAAGCCAAACCAAGCCGAGCCACTTTCTATCTTACTAGCAACTATCATCGCAACAAAAATAAAAGGCAGAGCAAAAACAGAATGCTTAAAAACGATAAGTTCAGCAATAACTTTTAATTTTTCTATCATTTGATAAATTTCCATTTTCTTTAAAAATGGTTGATTTTACACCATTTTGCTTTAAATTTGAATTTATATTATCATTACAAGAATAATTTAAAACAAAGGGTTATTATGGGAAAAGTAGCGATTATTGGAGATAGTTTTAGTGCATTATTTACGGCTTACGAATTAGCTAAAAAAGGTGAAGAAATTTTAATTATTAGCAGCCAAAAAGATGATTTTACAAATGGAATTTTAACGCCTTTTGGCACACACGCTCTTGCAAAAGATGGAGCGATATCTAGCTCGTTTATGGGGCTAGTTAGCAAAAAAAGCGAGCTTGATATAAGTATTTGCTTAAATGAAAATTTTAGAGCTTGGATGACAAATTTTACACTTAAATCAACCAAAGCTCATGATAAAAAGATGCAAATTTTGTTTTCAAAATTTGGCAAAAAAAACTTTGAAATTTTAAGAGAGCTAAACGAAAAATATCCGCAGATAAATTTCGGTGAAAGCGGTGTTTATCTACTTTTTAGCAATGACGAAAGCTTTAAAAAAAGGCTTGATGAGATAAAGGTTGCCCATAGCGAGCAAGAAATTTTAAGCGTAGATAAAGAGCTTGCAAATTTTGGACTAATAAATAAAAACATAAAAGGCGCTATAAATTTAGCCAAAAACGCAAGTATTGACACAAATGAGCTAAAAAAAGCTTTGATAAATGAGCTAAATTCTCTTGGGGCAAAATTTATAAATGATGAAATTTATGAGCTAAAAACGCAGGGGCAAATAGTGCAAAAAGCTACCGGCAATAACGGCAAATATGAGGCTGATAACTTTGTGATCGCTTCAAAAAATTTAGAGCTTTCAAATAAGCTAGGCACGAGCTTAAATGCGATTTTGGCTAAATTTTATACCATTGATCTTAGCCTAAATGAAGGGCAAATCCCTAAAAAACCAATCATTTTAAATGATCTATTTGCCAAAATTTATCCTACTAAAAATGGTGTTACGATTATTACAAATTTACAAGTCGGCGCTATCGATACGCTTGTTAAAACTGAAAAGATTAATGCATTTTTAAATGAGCTAAAGATACATCTTGGTATAAGCGAGCTAAAAGAGCCTAGTTTTAGGGCAAGCTACGTGCTTCTTAGCTCAAACGATAAGCCAGCTCTTGGACGCGATAACATATATAGCAACTTGATCTATAACCAAGCTTATGGACTAAATGAGCTTAGCTTTGCTCCGTATTTTGCTGGTGTTTTGGCTAGTCTTATAAAAGATAGCAAAAATAACGAGGAAAATGATGAAATTTTACTCTTTAGCTCGTTTTACGAGGGCTAGACTTGTTTAAAGAATTTGCAATAATTGGCACCACAGCAAGCGGCAAAAGCGATCTTGCATTTGAGCTTGCAAAGGAGCTTAATGGCGTCATATTAAGTCTTGATTCGCTTGCACTTTATAAGGAGATAGATATTGCCAGCGCAAAGCCAAATAAAGAGCAGCTTGAAGCCATAAAGCACTTTGGTGTAGATGAAATTTATCCTGATGAAGAATTTAGCGTTGGGGCATTTTTTGAAATTTATAAAAATGCAAAGAATTTTGCGCGCTTACAAGACTGCCCGCTCATCATTACAGGAGGTAGCGGATTTTATCTAAAATCAATGCTTAGCGGACTTGCACCAGATGTGCCAAAATGTGAGCCAAATTTAAGCAATGAAGAAATTTACGAGTTAGCTGTAAAAATCGATCCTGAGTTTGCAAGTAAATTTAGTCAAAATGACTCTTATCGCCTCGAAAAGTGGTATCAAATTTATAAATTTAGTAGCCAAATTCCAAGCATTTGGCTAAGAGAAAATACTAAAGAGAGCATCATAAAAGAGCTGGCGATATTTGAAATTTTATGGGATAAAGATGAGCTTAGGAAACGTATCAAAAAGAGAACAAAAGGCATGCTTGAAGCCGGGCTCATAGATGAGGCAAAATTTTTATTTGATAAATACAAAAGTGAGCCAAAACCACTAAAATCAATAGGTTTAAAAGAGTGCAAGCAATTTTTAGATAAAGAAATTTCTCAAAACGAGCTTGAAGAGCTCATAGCTACGCACACGGCTCAGTTAGCAAAACGTCAACGAACCTTTAATCGCTCGCAGTTTGAAAAAAAATTTGTGGGTAACTTGGATCAAATTAGAAGTGAAATTTTAAAATTTTTAAGAGAATAAAACTAGCCCACAAGGGCTAGTTAATAAAATCAAATAGGCATTACCCTAATTTTTGGACTTAAGCTCTCTTGCAAGACATTTTCAATCGCATAAAGAGTGCCAGTTGAGCCACTTGCACAGCCCGAGCAAGCACCAAGATAGCGGATATAAATATCAGTATTTTCTCCGTTATCATTTCTGATATCTAAAATTTCTAAATTTCCACCATCCATCTCGAGCATTGGGCGAATTTCTTTATCTATGACAGACTCTACTGCTTTTAACTGCCCTACCATCGTCATATTTTCAAAGCTAATGTCACCTAAAGTGTGATTTGCTTGAGCATTTGCCTGAGCTTCGATCTTCTCACGCTCCATCTCAGCCCTAGTATCACGCAAAATATCTACCAAATAATATTCTCTTTTTTCATGGCCACCAGGCTTTACGCAAGACTTACAAAATGCACCAGCTTTGGTGTATTGCGTGATTTCCTCAACTGTGTGAAGGTCATTTAGTCTTATCACTTCTTTAATCGTACCAAGGCTTACCCTAGCGCACTCGCAAACGATGATCTCATCTTCAAAATGCTCTGGGTCTATGCCTTTATAGCTTGCAGCTGCTGCTTTTATAACGTCATACGCCATAACTGAGCAGTGCATCTTTTGAGGTGGGACTGCTGGCGTTTCTGGATTATCGCGCATAGCTTTTTCTACATCAAGGTTTGTGATCTTGACCGCTTCATCGACCGTTTTGCCGATACAAAGCTCAGCCATCGTATCAGAGCTAGCTATCGCTGTGCCACAGCCAAAGCTTTTAAATTTAGCATCTATTATTTTGTCTGTCTTTTCATCAACAAGCCAGTATAGCCTAACCGCATCACCGCAACTTTCTGCACCAAAGTCAGCCACAATAAGCTTTGCGTTTGCCTTTTTAGCATCTTCTTCGGTTATCTCTCCCATAAATTTAGGATTATTCATCCTGTCTTGCACTACCTTAGAATACTCATCCCAGATAGAGCCTCCGATCAAATTATTCTTTGCCATGTTTATTTCCTTTAAATTTTATAATCCACTCTTATGCCATTCTGGGGCGTAGGCAAATGTACTAGAGATACCTCTTAGTCTATTTACCGCTTTTGTTATATGCTCGATCGCATAATCAATCTCTTCTTCTGTATTAAATCTAGAAAGAGATAATCTAAGTGCGGTGTGAGCTAGCTCCTTATCTGCCCCTATGGCCTCCATTATTGGGTTGCTCTCTAATGTTTCACTTGCACATGCTGAGCCAGTTGATGCTGCGATGCCAGCTTTGTTTAGATCCCAAAGCATAGCTTCACCTTCAACGCCTTTTATGGAAGCCAAAATGGTATTTGGCACACGTTGCTCTTTTTTACCAACGACGCTAACGTCAGGAATTTGCAAAATTGCATCTTCAAGCTTATCACGCAAACGGCGAACATGAGAGTGCTCATAATCCATAAATTTATTTGCCAGTTCAAGTGCTTTGCCCATGCCAATGATGCCAGGTACATCAAGTGTACCGCTTCTGCGTCCACCCATATGCTCGCCACCGTGAAGCAAGCTACTTAGTGGCATGCTATTTTTTATAAATAGTGCTCCAACACCCTTTGGTCCATGAAATTTATGCGCAGAAAAGCTTAGAAAATCAACATCAAGGTCTTGGACATTTATCTTTATCTTACCAACTGCTTGAACAGCATCCGTATGGAATAAAGCCCCATATTCATGAGCGATACTAGCAAGCTCTTTTACAGGAAAGATCATGCCAGTTTCGTTATTCGCGCTCATTATAGAGACAAGCGCTACATTCTCATCCATTACAGCTCTTAGCTGTTCTGGCGTAACTATGCCATCGTTATTTACATCTAAAACAGTAAGCTCTACGCCATATTTTTCTAAAAATTTACAAGTTGCCAAAATAGCTGGATGCTCAACTGCGGTTGTTACGATACGCTTTTTCTCACCAGTTGCAATTTTGTCAAAGTAGATGCCTTTTACTACCCAGTTGTTGCTCTCAGTCGCACATGAGGTAACTACGATATCATCGCTATCTTTTGCGTTTAGTCCGGCATAGAGCTGATCTAGCGCTGTTCTTAAAGCTGGATGTGTTTCAGAGCCAAATTTATGAAGCGAGTTTGGATTGCCGTATTTTTCACAAAAATATGGTTTCATAAGCTCAAAAGCTTCAGGATCAACCATTGTTGTAGCGTTATTGTCTAAATATACTCTCAAATTTAAAACCTTAATTAGGATAAAAAATATCCTTTTTATTTTTGATGGGATATTATAACAAAAAAGTTAAAAGCAAGTTTAAAAATATGCTTTAATTTTTTCAAAATTTAGCTCATTTTGATATTAAAATATATTGAAATTCTTTATCAAGATTTGTATAGATCGCTATTTGCGATTTTTCTTATAAAAAGGTCTAATTATCTCCTAAAATTAATTTATTTTTTTAAGTTAATAGCGTAACAAACATATTGCCTGCGTGCATTACCTTTTTATAGTTTTCTTCTAGTTTTTCATATGAGGTTTTATAAAGTTCTATTAGGTCGGTTACCATATAGATGCCTATGTCTTTGATTGTAGTGGCTTAATATATTTATATTTGGCCCCGTTTGGAGCCATAGATATTAAATTTATTATTTAATCCTTTATATTATGCTCTTTGGCATAGCTTAATATCTTTTGCCTAAGATCTTCAGGAAAACTTTCTCTATACATCACTGGCGTTAGAGGATTTAGCTTTTTGTCTAATTTACCAGCCTCATATAGTCTTGTTAGCTCTTCTGGTGTGTTGTAGTATGGTGCATTAGGATATCCCTCTGGTGGGGTTAGAGACATTATCTTTGCTTCTAGGAGGGTGGAGTCGATGTAAAGATCTATGTCTCTATCTTCATAATTAGCAGGATAGCCTTTTTCAGAAAAAATTTCTGCATATTCTGGCAGTTCTTTTTTAACATAAGAGACAAATTCTTCCCTTGTAGTCTCGTTTGCATCAAAGTCTCTAGGGTCTAGTAGCTCGCCCTTGTCTTCTACTAGTTCTCTTAAAACTCTATGCATTGATCCTGTAGGATTAATCACTATCCCGCCTCTATTAAAATCCATCACAAAGTAATTACCTACTATTTCATCTAGATAAGGCATCATGCCGTACTCATCTAGTGGAGGATTTTTATATAGTTTACGAATTTTTTCATAGGTGTCTAAATTTTTATTTACTCCAACTGTATATGTATAATATTTAAAACAATCTGCTAGTACATGTAATGCTTCTACTTCTCCTAGTTGGGCTGCTAAAAATACTGCTTGAAATTCTCTTGCTTTAAATCCACCTTCATTTCCATTGCCTAGTGATTCACTATCTCCTAATACTCCAGCACAAATTCCCCACTCTCCTATAAAGAGTTCTGATTTAAGTGTATTTTTATTTCTATCTACTTTATCATAAATTTCAGCATATTCTGGTTTAGTTAGTTTGCCTTTACTATCTACTCTAGCTATTGCATCTTCAGGGATATCTATCATAGTACATTTTAGATTACTTCTTTTTACTAGATAGATATATCTATCTCTTTTATCTTTTAGACTTTCATAGTAAGCTTTTTCTGATTTAGTCCAAGGTGATAGTTTAGTTGAGCTTGGTTTATAGCTAATATCTAGCCATGGCTTAAATGATAGATAGTCTGTTTGACCTAAAGAGTTTGGTTTAGGGTTATAGTATAGTGGTTTATAGTTTTTATATGAAGATGAGTCTAGGATGGAGCGAGCTTCAAGGAGCATTTGGGATTTTTCTTTAAAATACTTTGTTGTATTGTCATCTTTTGTTTTAGAAACGATTAAATTTGTCTCTTTATTAAATAACACCTCTTCCCCATTCGGAGCTATAACTATATACGTATTATTGTTATCCATTAAATTTCCTTTATTCATTCTTTTATTTATTGCTATTAGTGATATAGCTATTACTAAGATAGCTAAAGCTGTAAATATAATCTTTTTCATCTGCTATCCTATGTAAAGACCATCTTCCATAACTATGGTGGTGGCTAGGCGGCCGATTAGACGAGGTGGGATTTCTCTAACACTTTTTTTGCCATGTTCTATCTTACACCCCACATACATACCCTTTACATTATTATTGCCTATCACATCTAATGCCTTTAGTAGTCTTCTTGATTTATTATCTACTTCACATACATTGGTATTTAAATTTCCATTTTTAAAGTCTTCTAGTATCTCCATAGCTTCGTTGTATTTGTCTATTGGCAGGGCTTGTTTTGAGGTGCTTTTATTTGCTTTATACATCTCATAAATTTCATCTCTTTGTTTTATATCTATTGAGTTTGATGGACTTATTGTTAGCAATGTTTTAACTCCTTGTAGCATAAGCTCTTTTGGTGAATATGCTAGTTTTTTATTTCTTTTATTAAGGTTATTAAAGAACTCTTCATCAGTTTTATTATCTGTTCTTAGCTCATCTAGACATAGATAAGATATCATAGTATCTAGGCTTATATCTTTAGATAGATTAGAGTCTAGTTTGTTTGTAGTGGTATTTATATCATAGTAGAAGAAGTTATGATAGTCTAGTCCTCCACTAGATAGTCTTCCTCCTATGATAGTTCTTTTTAGATCTATATTTATAAAAGATGAGTATATCTCTATAGGATAGTAGGTATATTCACTTGTTTTATTTGAATAAGGTTCATAAGATATATTCTTAACAGCATAAGTTTCATCAAATTTATTTGTGAAATACTTATGAAGTATTAGTTCATAAGATCTTTTTTGTTGTTCGTAGTTGTTGATGAAAAAACTATCTACTAAAAAGCCAAATCCAGCTTGTATTAAAGTTTCTGCATAAGTTTTTAAGCTATTTTTTAAAAAATTTTTACCAGCACTTATAGCTATTTGTCTTTTTACATTTATGCCTACTTCAAATTCATCTATCCATTGTTTTGTTTTTTTTATGCTGTGTTTGGATTTTTTTTTGTTATCTACATATATATAGAGAAGTTGGTTGCCTTTTACTTTGACCACTCCAGCAAATGCTGTTTGTTTGATTTTTTTCAAGGCTTTTTTATTGTTTTCGTGAACTAGTTTTGCAACTGGCGCTTCGCCTAGCATACTAAATACTTTTAGTTCTCCTATTAGCTCCATAAAAATATTCTTAAAGATATTGCCTTTACCACCTGAGAACACAGCGTCAATTACTTTTTTCATTATATCGTCAGACTTGTCTATGAAAAAGCCATAAAATGGAAATATATCATATAGGGCATCATCTAATGTTGATGTTAAAGATATATCTATAGTATATTTATACTCATCATCATCTATCTGTTTAATATACTTTTTAAAATTCTTATCATCTATGCTTTCTCCGTCTATGCCGGTAGAATTTTTAAGAAGCTCTTTTAGCTCATTATAGGAGTCATCGTCTAGTATATTTTCACCATTTCTTACATGGCTTTGCTCTATTTTTTCTACTATCTCTTCTATGCAGATAGCATCTTGTTCTTTTTTTGCTTCTTTTGTTTGCTTGAAGAAGTAAATAGGCACAATAGCATTATTTTCTTGTATATAATATGTGTTTTCGTAAAGAACATTAAGTTTTTCACCAAATATCTCTAGTGTCTCATAGTTTGATGAAAGATATGAAAATTTTAATCCTTTTTGCTCAATAATAGAGCTATCAAATATCTGCCTTATGACATAATAGCCCATCACTAGAAGAAATATTTTTGTAGCAGGGTAGTAATAATGTGTCCTTATAGAAACTTGATTGTAAGATTCATCAGCTATTGCTTCAAAACTCTCCATCCCTTCATTAGGCATTTTAAAGTATTGGTTTAAAAAATAAGCCACTTTATCATGTTTCAAGTTTGAATTTAAGCCTGAAAAGAAAATTTCAAATTCCTTTATATTGGCTTTTAAAAATTCCTCTTCATTATTAACTATCTCTTCCATATCTTTGGCGTTTTTAAAGTGTCTATTTATGCGACCTAGATATAAATTTGCCTCATTAAATTTTTTGTATTTTGCGTTAAAAGTGGTGTTTAAAACCTCTACTGATTTTGCGTCACCTCCATGAAAATTTTTGACACCTTTCATATATGAGTTATACTCCTCTATATCCTTTTCAAATTTTGCAAGCCTAGAGTTAATAACTCTCGTAAAAGGACTTAAGCTTAAAAGATAAAGGTCTTCATCGTTTTTGGCACCTATTTGTATAGAGTACTGACTATAGTCTTTTACATTGCCTACATTTTTGGGATCAACTATCTTTTTACCGCTAACTCTGTTTATACTATCTTCTATCTTATAGCTTAAGATGTTTTGTATAAGGTGCTCGTTTAGCTTTGCGTTTAGTTTCATGGGGGCGTTTGAGACGACAAGATAGTTTTTAGAGATGCCGCTACTATTATTTGTATTGTGAGTATCGTCTTTTGTTGTTAGGGATTTGTCTTTTAGGAGATTTGCAAATTTGAAAGAGTTAAAAAATGGATATTGCATATAGACAAAATTTGCTCTATTTGCGATCACGCACTCTTCTATCCTTTTAAGTAAGCTCTCTTCGCTATTGTTCTTGTCGTTTTTACATATAGATATATTTTTAGACTTGTCTACATTTTCATTTTTGCTTACTCTAGCGTCAAATAAGCTTTGCTCATCGCCCTCTAAAATAAAATCAGAACAAATACCAATATACTCATCATAATTGCTCTTGGCTTTAGTGGCTGTTATATCAAAGCATGAAAAATCTATAAATTTTCCACTTTTTTGATCGTTATTTGTAAAAACCAATATATTATTAAACGACACTGTATTTAATAGACCTAGTATAAAGCCAAATTTAGTAGCTAGCAAGCTAGCGGCTGGACCAGAAAACGCGTAAAAGCCCCTTTTGTTTAAAAAGTCAATTATATTTGTAGTAGTAGTTATCGCCTCTGGAGCTGCCAGCAATAAAGCTAGCGGCTTAAACGATCCTTTTATATCGCTTATGTCGACAAGATTGATTAGAAATTTTGTGATCTCTTTTAAAATATATTTATTGCCATCATCTGAAGCTTTTTTGAGATTTTCTTTTATATTTTTAAAGCTCTCTTCTATGGCCTTTACGGTTTCATCTCTTTTATCAAAATTTTCACGACTTAGTATTGTATTGGTTTTGTTGATTAGCGAATTTTTTAGCTTATCTAATATAGTCTCAAAATTTGTCTCTATATTTTTATAGTTAGATACCAACTGGCTAGATGCATCGTCAAAATTTTTAATCTTATTGTCTTTGCTTCTACCATTATTTGCAAGTTCTATTAGCTCTTTTACGAATTCTGCTATTACATCTTGTTCTTTACTAAGAACCTCTACATCTATATCAATATCTTTGATTGCTATCTTATTGGTTGTGTTAACAGCTTTTTCACTTTTAAATAAATTTGACTTTTCTAAATACTTATATGTTTTTATAAGCACATTTTTATTGGCTTTCTTGTGATTGTATAGCCTCGCGATTGTTTTGTTATATAAAGCATCTCCATTTAATATATTGGTATCATGAAAATGGTTTAAATCGCGACAATAAAATGTTATGTTTTGATATTTATCAGCAAAAACATCAAATGCGTCAAGCAAGTCTTCTATGCTTCTAATAATTTTTGTATTATCTAATCTCAAGAACGATCCCTCTCTTTAAATTTATCAGCTAACAAGCATTACAAAGCTAGTCGTGTTTATGTCATTTGTATAGCCACTATCTAGCCCTTTAGCTATCTCAAGCTCTATGCTTTTAGCTCCAGTTGGAGACATAAAAACATAAGTGTAAGTACGTCTATTCTTTTCTATATTAGAACTATTAAATTCGTCTAAACTGGCAAAAAAGCCTACCCCACTTTCCGGGCTATTTGCCTTTTTGTAGTTCTCTTTATCAAGAGAGCTAAAATTCTTTGGAACTACAAATATCAAATTCAGTTTATCCACTCCATATCTTAGTTTAAATTCTTTGATGTCATAACGCTTATCGTCATAATTATCCACTAAAAGAGCCTTTAAATTCTTATCCTCTACGTCTCTTCCCTCATCTAAATTGAGTTTGATCTTGCTAAAGCCATTTTTATCTTCAAATTTTTTATCAAATAGATAATAGGTAGTTACCAAAAGATTATCTATTTGAGAAGCAAAAGCTTTTATATGAAGTCTGATCAATGGCTTATTTAAATTTGGATTTTGTACGGCAAGGTTATTATTCTCAAACATAGGATTACTTAAACTATGCTCTAGTTTAAGTTTATTCTCTTTTTTTATGCACCTTAGTGAAGAGCCGGTGTTGCTTAGGCAGTTTGGCACTAGATCTTGCATTACAGCGTAGTGATCATTCATACTTTTTAGACTAAGTGCCGATCTTGGCACATAAGCTACTACGACGCATGGGATCCTAGCTGAGCAGCCTACTATCGGTGAGTTTATAAAATCAACATCAAGTATCACACCTTGATCGTCTGATCTTATGCTCCTGCCTGCCCTACTTTTTAAGATCACATGACCGCCATGTGGGCAAATGATAGTGTCGTCCTCTATGACAGGGCATGAAGTCGCAGTAGATGAAATTTCTTTAGATTGATTATCTTTTTGTAAATTTTGCCTTTGATTTAAATTTGAAAGAGCTTCTTTAGTCTTTTTACTTGTTGGTTTTAGATCGATATTTAGACTCTTATTTAATAGTGAATAATTTAATATATTTGCTTGAGAATTTCTATAAGCAACATTTAGCCTTCCTATATCTTTATCCTCATCTCTTGGCTGATGAGTAAAATTTAGAGGTATATTCTCGTCACTATTATATTTTTCGTCTTTAAAATAAAGTGGATAATCCTCCTCTTCATTGGCTTTAGACAAAAGAGCAGAGTTTAGATATATTCTTTGATTCATATTTTTACTATCTAGCTTAAATATCTCCTTTAATACCTCAACATCGACTATACTTTTATCCACTGCACTTACACTAAGGGTATCGTTGTTTTTATAAAAGATACTTCCCACGCTCTCATTCATAAGAGCTTTTATATCATCGGTTGCTACTTTATTATTGTAAGCTACATCATCGTTATTTTGAGCGGATTTATTATTAGCTATTACTATGGCTTCATCGCTAGAGCTTACGTCATTAGAGTCTATGCTAGCTAAAAAATTTTCATTTTCTTTTAGCTTTACTAAATCCGCATATTTTAGATTTATTATGCTCTTTAGCATATCTATTCTATCTTTTACAAAGATGCTAGCCTCTGCTATATCCACTCTATTATCTCGTAGTATCGTTATATTTTTATAGATGTTTTTGCTATAAGAGAAGTATTTACCAAGCTCATTTACATCTATCTTTTTTTCAAATACAAATAAATTCAAGGCACAAATAGCTACTAGCATATCTATATCGCCAGCTCTAGCATCACTTACTATCTTTGTCGCATCTAGTTTATCTAGATCATCTATATCTAGTATCTTTACTAGATGTGCCTCTTTGTTGCTATTTTTATCTATGATGCTGCCTAAATTTTCTATTATATACCCGACCATATCTTGCTTGAAATTTTCATCACTAAATTTGCCATATTCGTAAAAGAGATTTAAATAAGCATAAAAGATATATAAAGGCGTATCTAGCATAGAAGCATCACTTATATCATCTATATTTACATCCAAATTTAACTTCGATCTTATGCATTTTAGTTTAAATTTAAGCGACTGGATATATTCATTTAGATAGTCAAGTGCTTCAGCTATATCTTTGCCTTCTATCTTGGCTTCATTTTCTTTATTTTCTAAAAGATAGCACAGCATATATAAAACCAAAACGCTCTCTTTTAAAAAGTGAGATCTAATTAATATATTCACCAAGTGTCTATTCTCGGTATTTTCATACTTTACTTCGCCAGTTGTATCTATGCCTAGTTTATAGCCTAGATCAGATATGACTGAAAAGGTAGGTTCTATCAAAACAGCTACATCTTTTGAAAAGCTATCTTCATCTCTATTGATACTTTGTTTAACACTCTCTACGTGATGTATCTCTATGTCTATATCTTTTTCTTTGCTAGCTTTATTTATATTAGAACTCACCTTTTTATCTGCAAGAGTCTTTTGAGCTTGTTCATTATTTTTAACTACATCTACGTATTCATCTACGCTGCTCTTATCATCTTTAAAGCCAAACATACCTTTTATCTTATTAAAGACTGAGCCTACCATCTTTCCTATAAAGCCATCTTTGTCTATGACTCTTGCTATCCATCTTGCACCTTTTGCTATGGCTTTGGCTACAAAGCTAAGAAGCCTTAAGCTCCAAGTAAAAGCTGAAGCTAATATGCCACCATAAATTCCTGGAGCGTTATAAGTATAAAGTTCTTTTACTCCGCTATCTTTAAAGGTTACTGCATATATTTGAGCTAGATGACCTCCTAATGAGTGACCTGATAGGATGATGTCTTTGGTATTGTTATCTAAATTTAAAGAATTACCACCTTCATTATCTAAACCACTTAAGTTTTGACTATGAGAATTTATAGCTTCTTGCATAGAGGATTGAAGTGATTTTAAAGCAGATATTTGCATAAGTGCTCTTGATGTGATGGCCATAAAGGCATCATCTAAGAGATCGTTTATTTTCATCTCTGTTCCTCTAAAGCCTATTATATAGTTCGACTTAAGCGTGTCATAAAATATAGTTGAGCTAAAACCTGATTTTTGATTAGGTATGTGCTTTACTAGCTCATAGCGATTGACAAATAGTTTCGTGCGAGGGGAGAGGGATTCAGGGGTATAAAAAATTCTTGGTGGCTTGGTTTTAGATGTTTTTATAAAATTCTTAACATTATTTGACAACTCAACAATTTCTTCTTTTTCATCTCCTTCTTCTATTGGTTTTTTTACTATTTTATCTGCCATAAATCTAGCTTCAATACAAAGAGCATAAGCAGTGGGATCGCCTGCTTTTTTTACCACATTCCCATCTTTATCTTGTATGTCACTATTTAAAACATCACCCTTTCTTATATTATCTTTATATCTCCAAATAGGCTTTTTCTTTTCATCTTCTCTGTAAGAATTTACGATATTTTCAGGGATATTATCTTTACCAAATTTATCATAAAGCTCATCAAGTCCATTTCTTTCATTCTCAAATACATTATGAAGCATTGCATAACTTGCATCAGCTATATCAATATAGTCTTTAAAGCAATTTATTAGCTCTTTATTTGATTTTTTAGTTTGCACTTACTTGTCCTTGTTTGCTTTTATAAATTTGTTGTTTATTAGAATGAATTTGTTTCCACCGCTTATATTTACATATCTATTTTGCTTAAAACTAAATCCTCTTCCTTCGTCACCAAATAGTCCATAATCTGTTTTTACAATATAGTAATCAACTGTCATATCTATTACTTCGATATTGCCTTCTTTATCTATACAAAAATAACCTAGATCAAAACCTGGTTTATATTTGTTGTAATTATCTATACCTATAAAATTTATAACCTTTTCTTTATATTGCGTTGGGATTTTTATCTTCTTTTTGGTTTGGTTTTCATAATCTGTTGAATTTTCATAATATCTTTTACCATTTGAGAGGGTTTGAGGGAATTTTTCATCTACCAACTTAGTATTAACAGCATAAAGACCGCCACCTAAATCTTTACCTTTTGTATTTTTTCTTAACTCTTTTCTATCAGCTTCTA